>JAGNHB010000001.1 GCA_018001935.1 Acidobacteriota bacterium | reverse complement strand
GGTGGGGGGGACGGGGCTTGGGGTGGGGTTTGTGGTCCGCGTCGGGACGACGCGTACGAACTTCCTGGTTCGCACGCGCCGTCCCGGCGCGGGGGTGGGGGGGCGAGGCTTGGGGTGGGGTTTGTGTGTCCGCGTCGGGACGACGCGTAGGAACCTCTTGGTCCGCGTCGGGACGACGCGTACGAACTTCGTTTAAGGGCGCCGGCGGTCTGGAAATCCTCCGGGTGCTTCTGGGAATTGTCCTGTTTTTTCAGGCAAACCCCACGGGAGAATGAAGGCGGGAAATTGGGAAACCCCGATCTCTTCAACGGAGGCGAAGATGCACAAATCTCTTTTTTTCTTTGTGTTGTTCAGCGCCAGTTTCGGCGCGGGCGCGGCGGCCGATTATTTCGTTTCCCCGACCGGAAGCGACACGAACCCCGGCACGGCGCCGGCCCAGGCCTGGCGGACGGGTTTCGGCGGCCAGGACCTCCACTCCTTCCCCGCCACGGCCGCCCAGCTTTTCGGGGACGGGCTCACCCCGAAACCCGGGAGCCCGGCCATCGACGCCGGGTTCGTCCTTCCGGACGTGCCCGCCGACATCCTGGGGGCCTGCCGCCCCATGGGCACCTCCACCGACATCGGCGCCCGGGAGTTTTACCAAACCCCTTTCGCCCGCTTCAGCGGGGACAACGTCACGGATCTCCTCTGGCGTGAGGCCGCCTCCGGCAACACCGTGATCTGGGCCCTGGGCGACGGCCTGTCGGTCGCCGGAGGGGCTTTCCTCGCCCAGGTCGCCCCCGAGTGGGGGATCGCGGCCACCGCCGATTTCGACCGGAACGGCATCACGGACCTGCTCTGGCGCAACGCGGCCACGGGCGACAATGCCGTCTGGTTCCTCGACGGGTTCACGGTCCGGGGCACGGCGGTCCTGCCACCCGTCCCCGTGAACTGGCGAATCTGCAACTGACGAATTCTCCGTCTGACAAGGAGGGAACGCGATGCGCCGATTCACGCCTGCCCCGATATGGCTGCTTTTCCCGATCAAAGGCCCCGCCGGGGCGCCTCGCGGGCCGGGGCGTTCCCCATCGTCGCCCACCCCGCCCACGCCCAGTTCGGCCTGGACCGCGGTCACATCGGTGCCGGCGCCGTCCTCCGCCTCCCTTCTCTTCGGCGTTTCCGCTAGGGACACCACCGTTGCGTGCGCCACCCCCTACCGGTACCGGGTGCTTCGGCAGGAAAGCGGGGCGGAACCCTCGGAACCGGTCACCGCTCAGACCGCGCCCGCGGCGGTGGACTCCGTCTCCGCAACCGTCGCCGGCATCGGGTGGTCCCGCCTGCGGTGGAACTACCCGGGTTGCACCTGCGGGACACGCTCCGGGGTCTTGCGGA
Organism: Acidobacteriota bacterium; assembly: GCA_018001935.1. Taxonomy (NCBI): domain Bacteria; kingdom Pseudomonadati; phylum Acidobacteriota; species Acidobacteriota bacterium. The sequence continues at coordinate 257,878 of JAGNHB010000001.1, read as the reverse complement.
TCGAACGCCGGCTCGTCGGCCTGATCGCCTGGGAGTTCGTGAAGACCGTTCCCGTCAGTGCGACCGCGGCCGCATACGAGACCACCGTGCCGGTCCCGAGCTGCGAATCGATACAATTCCGCATCCGGGCCGAACTGAACCTCGGGGGAACCACCCAGGCAGGAGCCTGGGGTTACAGCCTGGCTCATTCCACGTTCTGCGGGCCCGGGATGTGACCGTCCGCCCTCCCGGCCCCGCCATACAGGAGGTCGTTATGAGAATCAAATTCAGCGTATTTTTTGTTGGCTTTGCGCTTTACTTCTCGTTCTTCCCCTCGCTGTGCATTCAAGCCGCAAATCCATCGGCTCACAAGCCCCCCATACCGGCCGCCGTGGCCGCCCAGGGGGCACACCCGGACGCCTGGCGGGCCGGGGACACTCACAGCCACACGTGGGAACCGCAAAAGTTCAACCTCGACGGCCTGGACCCGATGCGCATCATCGCGGGGCTGGGCCCCTCCATCGATGTCGCTCCCTTCGACTACGACTGGAGTGTCAGCGCCATGGACCAGATGTTCCGGACCTACGCCGCGTGCGGTTTCGCGTGGGCGGCCATCACCGAGCACTCCTACATGGACATCGACGACACCCGGATCGGCGTGAACCGGACGGATTTCGGGCGGGAGTACGACTGGATCCAGGGGACATGGAACGCGGCCTTCAACGGGGTTTTCATCGGCATCCCCGGGGTGGAGATGACCACCCTGGAGTACGACGGGGACGGTCTGCTGGATTGCCAATACCCCTTCCCCCCTTCCTATCCCCTTGACGACCCGGACTATCTTTACTGTGATCTGATCAGCGGCCGGACTCACTCCAATCTGCTTTTCAAGTCCTGGAACTGGGTGGACAACTTCACGGCGGTCGACCTCGCCCTGGAAAAGACCTGGGACGACGGCGGCTTTCCCATCATCGCCCATCCCGGGCACCACGATATGGGGAACGGGACCGGGGAGTACGACGAGAACGACCTCGACCTGCACTCCGACGCGCATATCGCATGGACGATGCGGGGAAAGGCCTTCGGGGTCGAGGCCCAGAACGGCAGAACGCAGGACGCCAAGGACGACGAGCACCACCGCCGCTGGGTGTCCTTCCTCCGCCGCGGCTGCCGTGCTTTCCCGATATCGGCCTCCGACCTTCACTTAGACCTGCACCCTCTGTCGGAACTGGGAAGGGTCGCCACCGTGGTCTATTCCGATGAACTGACCCTCCCCGGCATTGTGAACGCCCTGAGGGCCGGTTGCCTTTATGCCTCGAGCGGCGGGCCGGGAATCGCGCTCTGGGTTCGCAAGCCCGACGCCGACTGCTGGTTCGGCAACCCCGGCGAGGTCGGCCGGTGGCAGTGGATGGGCTCCGACGGCCTCGACCTCCGCCCGAGACGCGGCGGGCCTCTCGAAACCCTGGTCTCGTACAACGTTCCGGGGGGCAAGTACCGGGTGACCCTCTACCGGGGGCGGACGGAAGCCGGCATCGACGAGCCGATTTTCACGTCAGCCGAGATCACGGGGCCGGCGTCGGGGGTCCTGACCTGGACCGTCCCCCACAATTACGACGACGGTTACCTGCGCGCCGAGGTGGTGCAGACCGATGTCGGCCAGGGCAACCGGGCGTTTTCCGCCCCGTGCTGGTTCGCCATCGACCGGCGGATCCCCGCCCGGATTTGCAACCTCCGGGCCACCGCCCTGGACGACACGCACGTCCGCTTGGCCTGGTCTGTGGAATCCGGCGGGATCCTGCCGGACAGTTTCCGGGTCCTTCACTCCACGACGGCGATCTCGCCCCCGACCTCGGATTACGGTTTCGACGACGAGGGTTGGCGACAGGCCTGCACCGTGAGCGCCGACCGCCGGTCGGTGGACCTGGCGGTCGCCGACCCCACCGCCGTGAACCGCTACGTGGTCAACGGCTATGTCGCGTGGGACGGTCACCCGGGACAGGGGTGGAACGGCTGCTACAGCGACCCGGCCGTCTTTCCCCCGACCCGGTTGGACAAGCCCCAGAACGTGTCGGTGCATGCCCAGTCCACGAGTGTCCTGAAGGTGGATTTCTTCCCCCCCGGCAACCAGTCGGTGTCGGGGTTCCAGCTGACCTGCGTCCCCGCCTCGGGGCTGGTCGCCTGGCTACCGGTCGAAAAGGGGCCCGAAGCCCGCTCGCACCTCTTCGGGAACCTGGACTGCAATCAGGTGTCCTACCGTGTCAGCGTCCGGGTGTTCCTGGACACGGGCGACCCCGCCCGGGGGAGGATCTTCTCCGACTGGGTGAGCGTCTCCGCCTCGACCGGGTGGTGCAAGCCCCGCGACCTCCAGGTGACCGCCGCGTACCCGAACGTGATCCACCTCAGGTGGACGGACCGCATCCTGCCCAAATCCGCCTACGTGATCGAACGCTTCCGTGCCGGGTCCGCGGCGCCGGAAGCGGTGCGCACCACGCCCACGGCCACCGGGGTGAACCTGCAGTATGACGTCGCCTTCATCGACGCGGCGCTCCAGTGCGGAACCCGCTACCTGTACCGCGTCCGGCGGGCCGGTGCCGGGGAGGCGGAGTTCACCGCCCCGACCCACGCGTGGACCCGCCCGGCCCTTGTAACAGGCTTGCAGGTTACGAACGCGGGGTTCGGCTGGGTGAGGCTGGAGTGGGATTACCCGGCGTGCGGGACCCCGAACGGCCGCTTCCGGCTCGAAAAAGCCCCGGTGGGTTCGCAGTCCTGGGAGTTCGCCACTTACATGCCCTTCTCGGGGCCCGGGGAGTTCTCGACCCTTCTCGGCGTCCCCGTCTGCAGCCGTCTCAAGTTCCGGGTCAGGGCCGAGATCTACGCCGACTCCGCGTACCTCGAGGGCGCGTGGACGGGCAGCGGCGACCACCAGGCCCTCTGCCTGCCGCACCCCTGAAACACCCGGGAACACCGAGGAGGATCCCATCCTGAGAGAGCAGACTCCCATTCGATCCGTCCTGTATCGACTGTTCACGCTGCTCATTCCGGGTGCCGGCGTGAGTATTACGTAGGCTTGCCTTTCCCGTCGCCATGGCTCACTCGACGAGGTCCCAGGGTTGCGGGACCGGCTGGACCGGGGCGTCGCCGGTCACGGCCAGGCCGTCGAGGGCCCAGATCGCGTTCACGCCGCTCCCGGGTTGCCGCCACAGGAGGTCGGCGTCCCCGTCCCCGTCGAAATCCCCGACGGTCGCCAGGCGCCAGTCCGTCCCCACCGCGGGGAGGGCCGCGTCCCCCAGGACACTCACCCCGTCCAGGAACCAGACGCCGTTGGCGCCCGTAGGGGTGTGACGCCAGAGGATGTCCGGCTTGGCGTCCCCGTTGAAGTCGGCGGCCGCGGCCAGTTCCCAGGACGGGTCCACGGTCGGGAGCGCCTGGGCCTCGACGCGAAGGTCCTCCAGGAGGTACCACACGACGGCGTGCCCCGCCGAGAGGTGCCGCCAGACCAGGTCGTCGCGGCCGTCTCCGTTGACGTCGGCCGCCGCGGCCACGTCCCAGGCGGTCGACACCGTCATCATGGCCGCCTCGCCGGTCACGGCGTTCCCGTCCAGGTACCAGACGACGTTGTAACCCGCCGTGGCGTGCCGCCACAGGAGGTCGACATGCCCGTCGCCGTCGAAGTCCCCGGTCGCCGCCACCTTCCACGCCGGCGGCACGGCGGGAAAGGCCAGGGCCCCTTTCACGCCGGCGCCGTCCATCAGCCAGATGGAGTTGTCCCCGGTGACGGCGTTTCGCCAGAAGAGGTCGGCCTTGCCGTCCCCGTCGAAATCGCTCCCGGGGGTCGGCCAGGCCGTCCGGCTGGCCTGGGGGGTGTTTCCGTAGATGCCCAGGTTGACGCGGCCGCCGTTGCGGGGCGGTTCCTGGTCAAAAGCGTCCGCGGGGTTGCCCGCGTCCACGGCCGGGCTGGTGACGGCGTCCCACACCCAGCCGCCCGCCCCCCCCGACAGGGTCGGGTCGAAGCGTCCCCCCGCCGAGCGAAGGTGAAAGTCCTGCTGCAGCACGTCCGGGTCGGCGAAGAGCGGGTCCGCCGAGACGTTCCCGACCCCCGCCGCCGTCTCCTCTGAAAGCGTGTAGGTGATGGAGGTGAAGGCCGACCCCGCCAGCGCGTTGAAGTCGTCCCCGTTCCCCCAGCAGATGCAGTTGGTCACGTCCGCGAAGGACCCGTAGAACAGCCCGACCGCGTTCCCGCCCCGGTCGCCGGGGCCCTGGTTGTACGCCAGGGTGCAGTTGCGGAGGTGGGCGTACGAGCGCCCCGGCGTCCCGTCGTCCACCAGGATCCCCGCCATCCCCGCCTCCATCGACGCGTTGTGGCACACCAGGTCGTGGTCGAACCACGCCTCGCCCCCCTCGTCCACGAAGACCCCGCCCCCGCACGACGGCGCGTAGTTCGAACAGAACGTGTTCCCGTTAAAGTGCGCGGCGTCCGCGTAGGTGATCAGACCCCCGCCCCACCCGTAGGACTCCATCACCCGGTTGCCCTTCACCACGTTCCCCGTGAAGTAGTGAGTGTCCCCCGCCAGGCAGACCCCGCCCCCGTGGTCGTTGTACCCCCGGTTGTTCTCGATCCGGTTCCCTTCGATGTCGATGACCCCCGGGCCGTCGGCACTCTCCGCCCCGGCGTAAACCCCGCCTCCCCGGCCCGACCGGTTGTTGACGATGTCGTTTCTCAACAAGTGAAGCTGGTCGCCATGCAGGACGACCCCTCCGCCCCGGTTGTCCGAACTGCCGTCCTGCAGCCCGTTGTCCTCGATGAGGTTGTCCGAGACGGTCACATTTCGGGGGTAGGGCCAGCCGTTGTCCCCCACATCCACCCCGTGAGAGCCCCCGGTGATCCGGAACCCCGTCACCACCGCCCCGGAGAGGCTCTCCTCGTCGTTGTTCGTCACCTGGAGCGACACCCCCGCGTGGGACGCGTCCCCCGTGATCGTGCTCACGTTCGAGAACCGGTCCCAGGTGGTGAAATCCCCTCCCGGGCCATTCTGGTAGTCCGCCGCCGTCCCCCCGCGGAACCCGCCCCACAGAACGACGGCCTTGCTGGAAACCGCGACGTAACCGTAGTTCCCCGCCGCCACCTTCACGGTGTCGCCGGCCGCCGCCGCGTTAACCGCCGCCTGGATCGTCCGGTAAGGGTACCGCGCCGTCCCGTTGTACGTTCCCGTCCCGTTGTCGTCATCCACGTGCAGCGTGGCCGCCGGAACGCAACACAGGCCGGCTCCGAGAACGAGCGCAGCCGGCAACAACGCTTTCAATGGGCAGAAGTTGATTTTCAGCATGACATCCCTCCCGATCCCGTCAATTGGCAATGGCCCACGGAGCGGGGACCTGCTGGACACAGGCGTCGTCGATGACGGCGGTCCCGCTCATGAACCAGATCACGGTATCACCGGTGCTCCCGTTTCGCCAAAGGATATCGGTCTGTGAATCCCCGTCGAAGTCCCCGGTGGCGGCGATGTCCCAGGGAGCCGGCACGGCCTGCAGCAGGGCGGATCCCGTCACCGCAAGCCCGTCGAGGAACCAGACGACGTTGTTGCCGCTGGACGGGTGCCGCCAGAGCAGGTCCGGCACCCCGTCACCGTCGAAATCCGCCGCGGAGGTCAGCTCCCAGGCGGTGTCCACCGCCGGGAGCGCCGCACTCCCGGTGACCGCGGCGCCGTCCATGTACCATACGGCATTGCTTCCGTTCGAGGCATGGCGCCACAGGATGTCGCACTTCCCGTCCGCATCCAGGTCGGGGGCGGCCGCTACGCGCCACTCCACGGGGACTGACGAGACGGGCCGTGTCTCCCGGACCGCGGTCCCGTCCATGAACCAGACGGAGAGGTACCCCGCCCCGGAATGGCACCAGAGCAGGTCGGCGGCCCCGTCGCCGTCGAAATCGCCCGTCGCGGTGAGGAACCAGACCGGGTCGACCAGGGGAAGGGGCCTGGTGGAGGTGGGAGCGGCCCCGTTCATCATCCACACGACGGCGTCCCCGGTGGCGGTGTTCCGCCAGAGGATGTCGGTCCGCCCGTCCCGGTTGAAATCGCAAAGCGTGCGCAAGCTCCCGTGCTCGAAGGCCCCGATGTCGATCGCTCCGTCGACGGCCCGGGGTTGAGCGGTCCCCGGGGCCTGGGCGGAGGCGTCAGGGAGGAAGGCAGGCGGGAAGAGCGGGTTGGGGAAAGGGTACCCGGGAGGGCTCGCGGGGCTGGATGTGCCGTGGTCGAGCAGTGGACTTCCGCCCGCGGGGGACAGGTCGCCCCCGGCGAGATCGGCGAAACCGGGGTCAGCGCCGGTCAAGGTGCCGATCCACCCGGCGGGGATGGACGAGGACCCGGTCGGGACCCAGTTGCCGCTCCCGCCGATGGTGCGCTGCCCCGGCCGCCAGTCGATGTCCTGCTCGGTGAACACCGTCACCGGCCCGCCCCCCACGCGCCAGAACACGTTGTTGTGCATCTCCACGCTCTCGATGCCGTAGTGGATGCGGAACACGGCGCGCCCCCCGCACAGGATGGTGTTGTTGACGAAACGGAAGCGGCCGTACGAGTCCCCCGTGCCGTCGCCCCCCACCCGGGCCACGTACCAGTAGTCCGTGTAGCCCGAGGGGATCGTCTTCTTCCAGATCACGTTGCCCACCACGTCCGAATCCTCCCGGGCCACCGGCTCGTCGTACTCCTCGGAGCCGATCAGGTCCAGCTCGTGGTAGTAGCCCCCCTCGATCCAGTTGTAGTAGATCTCGTTCCGCTCCGCCCGCGACTTGACGCTGTTGCCGCCGTTCCCGTCGTGAACGTAGCAGTGCTGCATCCGGAAGACGCTCCCGGGGTGATAGCCCTCGTCGGTGGCGATGTAGATCTGGTGGTCCCCTTCCCCGCCCCCGCAGTGGTGCACCTCGCAGTATTCCATCCACAGGGAGCCCGAACCCCAGTCGGCGCCCAGGATCCCCTGCTTGGGGCAGTGGTGGACCAGGACGTCCCGGAGCACCAGGTCGTCGGCCTGGTGGAAGATGCCGCGCGACGTCCCGCCCGTGACCTCGAAGCCCTCGAAGACGTAGTGGTCCGCCCGGTCGTCGCCGGGCCCGAACCAGACCGTCATGAACTGCACCGTGTTGGTCCCGCCCGAGAGCACCGGCCGCCGCCCGTTCACCCGGACCCCCCGAATCGTGATGGGCTGGGCCGCGGTGCCCGGTTTCCGGAACACCACGCCTCCCGGGTAGGTGACGTCGCCGTCCACCTCCACCAGGTCCCCCGGCTGGAGCAGGTTCACCACCGCCTGCAGGGTCGTGTAGGTCCGCCCCGGCCCGACCGGGTAGGTGGCCGCCGAGGCCGCCGGGAACACCCCCGCAAGCATGGCCCATGAAAACAGACAGAACCAGCACTTCATCGTATGCATCTCCTCACCTCCTGCACGAATGAAAACCTCCGGAGACGCACGGGGAAGGCTCCTCGCACCGGGTGCCCCGCCCCTTTCGGTCTCCAGGGTCACCCTCATCTTCTCTTGTCGCTGTCCATCCGGAGCAGGAAAATTCACCGGTTGGGAGGAGAATCCACATGTCTTCCGTGCGGATCCGGCCTGAGATCACCATGGTTGGGAACCGGTTCGACCGGGCGAACCCAGCCGAGGAAGCAGAACGGCACAGGTGCCAGGTGCTATCTAACCCCAATAAAATCTGGGAGAGATAGCTACCAGGAGTGCAAGTCATGAACAATCAAGAGGACATAACGATGGGTCCGCCCCAGGCAGCGGGAGAGCGGCTTGACCGCTAGTGCATGGTCATCACGGCTTCGATATCCGGTTTCCACATGGCTACCTCCCCCTGAGGATCGTTCGGGGCCCCATGCACCTCCTGTCAAAAAATCCCGCGACGTATCCCCCGGAGAAAGTAAGTCTCCAGGGCACGAACCCCTTCCGCCACCCGGCCGCTCTCCCAGTGAACCAGGAGCAGCTCGTTCCGGGCAAGGAAGGTGGCGAAGTTCCGCGCGTCCCAGGCGTCGAGGGCGGGCTGGTCCGTCGGCTCGAAACCCAGGAGGGTGACGCCTTTCGTTTCCCGAAGACCGTAGACACCCATCCGCCCAACCCGGAAGGAAAACCCTCCCTTCACCGTCCACGGGGAGCCCTGGACCCTCAACCGCTGAACCTGTTCCTCCGGGACGGATGCCGCCTCGAGGAGTTCGACCCACGGCAGCGGCCGGACCAGGGGCGCCGGCACGCGCATCCGGGTCATCTCCCGGACGAAGCGGTCGGGATGGAAACCCCTTTCGCCGTGCGGGACGGGAGGGAACCCGACCTCGGCCATCTCCTGGTCAAAACGGTCCCGCCATTCGGCTGACACGACCTCGAACCGCCGCCACGCGCTTTCCACGATCCGGCCGTCCTCCCACCGGAACAGGGATGCCCCCCCCGGTCCCATCGGGCCGGTAGGGAAAACGGGTGCGCAAGGGTCGAAAAACGACCTCCCCGGCCCTCCAAAGGTCACCCGGTGCGACTCGGCCCGCGAATGAAATACTCTCTGGAGCACACTGTTCATGGACACCCCCCTGCAAATCGCCTTCGTGTTTCCGGCATCCCTCTATCCTCACTCTCATTGTAAGCGTGGCACCGGGGGGGGGAAGACCATGAGTTTTTAACGGTTTGCTTGGAAAAAACACCGCTTGCGATGCCCTCGCGGGGAAGGGCGTTTTCCGCTCGCTCCGGCGCCTTGTTCTGTATAATGGCTCCAACGGCACGAACGCGTCCCAGGGCCGGCATCAACGTGAGGCTGAAGAGGAGAACGCCTGATGGACCCCATTCTGGCCAACGCGGGCCTCCCCATGATTATCGTCCAGCTGCCGCTGATGGTCTGCGCCCTGATCCCCGTCATCGTCCTGGAGGCGTTGCTGATACGCCGATGGGTCAAGCTGTCGTACCGTGACGCCTTCATCGGCATCGCCCGTGCAAACCTCGCCTCGACCTTCGTCGGAGTGCTTCTCGCTTGGGTTTTCGCCCTCTTCTTCGGCTGGGTAGGGCAATCCCTGCTTTCGGCCCTGGAAGACCGTCTTCGCATTTCCCCCTTCAGCGCTACGACGAAGGCCATCGAGTTCGTCCTGCAAGCAGCCTGGCTCATCCCGAGGTCAGGGGCTCACGCGGACTGGGTGATCGTCCCGGCCGCCGCGGCCATCCTGCTCGTTCCCTGCTTTTACGTCTCCCTCTGGATCGAGCGGAAGGAGTGCCTGAAGGCCTGGCCCGGCGCCGACCCCGCGGTGGTCATCAAAGGCGTCTACCGGGTCAACGTCGTCTCCTACGGCGCCCTTTTCCTGCTGGCTTGCGCTTACATGATTGTCCATCTGATCTGGAAAGGAAGGTAGGCGCTTCAGCGGCTGCGTTCTTGCCCACCTTTCGTCGGTTCCAGTTTCCTTCCCAGACAACGTTGACGCCATCGCAAAACGTCTCGAGAAGGAGATATCCCGCGAATAACGCCAAAATGCGCGAATTTATAACACCAATAAATTCTTTGCGTTAAATGAATCCTCCGTCCGGCCCCCGGGTTTGTGTTGACAACTCTTTCCCGTCCGTTTATGTTCCTCCCATGACATCGGATCAATCGACCCCCGAACTGCCGTCAACCCTGCAACCCGGCGCCCGCATCGGCCGGTACACCCTGGTCCGCCAAATCGGGCAGGGCGGGATGGGGGCGGTCTACCTCGCGGAACAGGCTGAGCCCATCCGGCGGGAAGTGGCCCTCAAAGTGATCCGCCCGAACATCGAGCAGTCCCAGTTCGCCCAGCGCTTCGAACTGGAGCGCCAGGCCCTCGCCCGCATGACTCACCCGGGGATCGCCCGCGTCTTCGACGCCGGGGCCGGCGACAACGGCCTTCCCTACTTCGTCATGGAGTACTTCCCCGGGTCGCCGATCACCGACTACTGCGACGAGCGGAGGCTCCCCGTGGCCGAGCGCCTCAAACTGCTCGACTCCGTCTGCCAGGCCGTCCAGCATGCCCACGACAAGGGCATCCTCCACCGGGACCTCAAGCCCTCCAACCTCCTGGTCGCGGACCTGGACGGTCAACCGGTGGTCAAGGTGATCGACTTCGGCCTCGCCCGGCTGCTGGAACGCCCCTCTTCCGAAGGTTTGACGGAGAGTGACGCCCTCCTCGGCACCCCCGCCTACCTGAGCCCGGAACAGATCCGGTCGGGGTCTTCCGCCGTGGACGTCCGGTCGGACGTCTACTCGCTGGGGGTCGTCCTGTACCAGCTTCTGACGGGCTTCCTCCCGACCGGTGCCGAGGCTTGCAACAACCTGATGAACCTCCTGAGCACCCTCGAGGACGAACCGATACCGCCCGGCACGCGGGTGGCGCTGGCCCCGGACCTTGCCGGGATCGCTGCAGCCCGCGCCGCAAGCGGAAGGGAACTGGTCCGGGCCCTCCACGGAGAGCTGGACTGGATCGCCCTGAAGGCTGTCGCCAAGGACCCCGGGCGACGGTATGCCTCGATGCGGGAACTGGCCGCGGACCTGCGGCGGTTCCTGGACCATCGGCCCGTCCTCGCCGGCCCTGCGGGACGGCTGTACCGGACACGGAAACTCATCCGGCGCCACCGCCTGGGGTTCCTGGCGACGACGCTGGCCCTGCTGGCCGTCCTGGCCGGTATCGGCGGGCTCGCCGTCGGTCTGACGCAGGCCCGGCAGGCCGAGCGCACCGCCCTCGGGGAAGCCGAGAAAGCCCGGGCCATCAACGCTTTCCTCGAAGAGATGCTGTCTTCGGCGGACCCGGCCAAGCAGGGGCGCGACGTCAAGGTGGCCGATGTGCTGGACCGGGCCGCCGCCCGACTGGACCACGACCTCGCCGACCAGCCGGAGGTGGCGGCCGCCCTTCATTTCACACTGGGCCGGACGTACCAGGGGTTGGGACGCCTGGCCGAAGCCGACCGGCAGCTGTCCGTGGCGCTCGACCTGACCCGGCGCACCCTGGGGGAGGAGTCCCCGGAAGCCCTCGACCGCATGCGGGAGCTGGCCTGGAACCGGGCCAAACTGGGACGGCTCGTCGAGGCAGCGGCGCTGGACGAGAAGGTGATCCGAATCGCCCGGGCGAGGCTGGGCCCCGAGCACCCCCTCGTGGTCCGCAGCCTGGGCGAGCTCGCCACGTTCTACCACCGGCAGGAAGACACGCGGCAGGCGGAGGTGACGTACCGGGAGGCGCTCCGCCTGGCGGAGAAGGTCCTGGGCCCCGATGTCACGGAAACGGGGCGCATCCTGACCAACCTGGCCGGACTCCTGGTGGATATGAACCGGCCCGGGGAGGCCGAACCACTCATCCGGCGCGCCATTGCCATCCAGGAACGGACCCGGGGGGCGGAGCACCCCCTTACGCTCCTCGCGATGCGTCGCCTGGCGGAGATCCTGGAGGCCCGGAAGAACACCGCCGCGGCGGAATCGGCCTACCGCTCCCTCCTGGACGTCACCCGGCGGGTGATGGGCCCCCGGCACCAGGACACACTCAGCCTCCAGGCCCGGCTTGCCCAACTCATCAACGTGCCCGGCCGGGAAGCCGAGACCGAAACGGTGATCCGGGAGGTGCTCTCCGCTCGCCGTCAGGCCCTGGGGGAGACCCATGTGCACACCTTCCTGAGCTACGAGGACCTGGGGAACTTCCTGCTCAAGGCAAACCGGGTCCCCGAAGCCGCGGGACTCCTGGCACCGGTCGTGGTGAGCGCCCGCGCGGAACTGGGCGAGGACAACCGCTTCGCGGTGCGGTTGACGCTCTCCCTCGCACAGGCTCGATTGCGCCTGAAGCAGCCCGCCGAGGCCGAGCGCCTTGCCCGTCGCCTTCTCCTTCTGAAGGAACAGGGGCGGTGGCCAACCCAGGTCGAGCTGTGGAAAGCCTGCTCCCTCCTGGGTGAAGGGCTTCTTCTCCAGGGCCGCCAGGCCGAAGCCGAAATCACGCTGCGCCAGGCCTTGAAAGCGGAAGGCCGGAGCGGGGGGAAGGACTCGGCGGTTCTGGCATCGCTCCGGAAGCTGGCGGCCGCCAACCCGGACCGCCCCGCGATCGATGCCGTACTTCGGAGCTTGGGGGGTGCCGCCACCCCGGCCGCACCCTGAGAGCCTTTCCCTGCATCCAGATTGATCGAGGTTTTTTTCAAGGAGAACGACGACATGAACAATACAACGAAGGTGGTCGGCCTGGAAGGCAGCCCCCGGCCCCGGGGCAACAGCAAGCTCCTCCTGGGGGCCTTCCTGGACGCGGCGTCGGAAGCGGGCGCCGCGGTGCGGAAAACCCGCGCGGCCGACCTCTTTATAACGCCCTGCCGCGGCTGCCTGCAGTGCAACGCGGCGGGGAGGTGCCAGGCCCCCGACGACGACTGGCGAAAGCTCGCGGCGGACATCCTCGCCGCGGACGTGCTGGTCTTCGCCTCCCCGATCTACTTCCGGCAGTTCCCCGCCCCTCTGAAGCTCATCCTCGACCGGTTCCGCTGCTTCCTGCACGTGGACGTCACGGGAAGCGGCCTGGTCCACCAGCCCCATCACCCCTGGTCGAAGGACATCGTCCTTCTCCTCTCCCAGGGCTCACCGGACCCGGAGGAAGCCAGGCCGCTGCGGGAGCAGGCCGACTTCCTGGCACACTGCCTGGGCCCCGGGAACCGGACGCACGTTCGGCTTGGGACCCGGCTGGTTGCCGAAGGCCAGGTCGTCATGGAAGGGGAGCAGCTCCGCCGCCTCTACACCCGCCTGGGCTTCCCCGATGCCTGGGTCGAGGCCGATCTCCGGGACAACCGAAACCTGCTGGACGAGGTCCGGGAACTGGGGCGAAGCCTGGGCCGGCCCCGCGGGAACGGGAAACAGGCGCTCCAGGCGCTTTAGCGGGCCCCGAACTCCCGGCGCACCGCCTCGGCCCCCGCGGGATCGCCCCGCTTCTCGAGGTGGCGGATCAGGGGCTTCGCCTCACCGGCGGGGTCGAGGGCGTGACGGCGCAGGTAGTCCAGGTACCGTTGCCGGAATTCCTCGGGGGGGTAGAGCAGGGTCATGTACCCCTCCCGCACGGCTTCGATCCGCCGCGGGTTCGACGCGTCGGGGGGAAGGCCGCGGAAACACGCCCCGAGGCGGGACCACGGGGTGAGCCGCTCGTGCAGCAGCACCGCGGCGCCCCCCTTTCCCGCGCTCTCCGAAGAGTAGACCAGGGGGTTGAAGTCCTCGGTCAGGAGGGCGCCGCCGTTCCCCACGGCGGCGAAGTCCCCGTCCACCAGCAGGATCGAGGCCAGGAGGTTCGGGAGGGACCGCAGGCGGCCCAGGGCGTAGCGCTCGAGGGCCCCGGCGAACGCCGGCTGGCCCAGGCGCGCGAGGAGGGCGGCGCCGTCGAAGCGGAAGGGTTCGCCCCGGCCCAGCATCAGGCAGTCCGCGCCGTTGTAGGCCAGCATCCGGTGCGGGAAGACCTCGGCGAAGGTCCGGACGACGGAGCGCACCTCCGCCGCGTTCAGGTTCGTCAGCGGGAGCACCTGGGAGAAAACGCCGCCGGGGGCCAGGCAAGCACGCGCGTGACGGTAGTACTCCAGCGTGTACAGGCTCGACGCCCGGTAGGCGAACATGGGCGGCGTAGCCTCGGTCAGGATGAGGTCGTATCGCCCCTTCGCGTAGCGGACGAAACTGCACGCGTCGTCCACGTAAAACCGCACCCGCGGGTCCGATTCGATCCCCTCGTTTTCGGGGAAGACCGACCGGGCCACCGCCATGTTGTCCGCGGAGATGTCCACGGCGTCCAGGCGCTCCAGTTCCGGAAGAAGGCGGACCGCGAAGCTCGAGAGCCCGGCCCCGAAAGCCAGCGAAAGGACCCGTCGCGGGGCGCCGGGGGAAAGGAGGGTCGAGAAGAACCCCTCTCCCACGAAATTACCCCGCCGGTTCCGGCCGATCAGGACCCGGCCCTCGCCGAGGCTCACCTCCCGGTCCGGGGATTGGGAGGCCCAGGTGACGCCGGTCAACCCCTCCCGGATCTCGATCAGTTCCTGGCCCGGGTCCAGGAGGCGCAGGACCAGGGCCCGGGGGAGGGTCTGCTCCGTGAAGGCCGTCCAGAGGAAGGTGCCGAAGACCACCGCCACGGCGGCGGCGGGGACGAAGAGCCGCCGGACCCGGCCCGGCTCGGCGCAAAGGTAGACCAGCGTCAGCGCGGCGTTGCCGAACACCAGCAGCACGAGCGTGGCCTGGAACCCGAGGAGCGGCAGGGAGACGAAGCCCGTCAGGAGGGTCCCCAGGATGCAGCCGAGGGTGTTGAGGGCGTAGGCCCGCCCGACGCGTTCGCCGGCCAGGGCAGCGTGCTCGGTGATGACGCGGGCAACCAAAGGGAAAGCCGCCCCCATGGTCAGGGTGGACGGCAGCACCAGCAGGGGCAGGGCCCAGGACAGGACCCCCGGGGCCCCGACGGAGGGCTCGGTGAACGTCGCGGACAAGGACAGGGACAGCGCGACGCCCCCCGCCGTGAGGGCCGCCATGGCGCTCTGAAGGATCCCCAGGGCCCGGAGGGGCAGCCGGACCCGGTCCCCGACGGCGCCCATGGCCAGGCTGCCCAGGCCGATCCCCAGGACGAAGACGGCGAGGGTCCCCGCGTAGAGGTGGAGGGTGTCCCCCATCAGGATGCTCAGGTGCCGCAGCCACAGGATCTCGAACGACATCGAGACGAACCCGGACACGGCGAAGGCGGCGACCGTCGTCCGGGCCGTCCGGGAGAGGGGCGGAAGGAGCGGCCGGGCGGGCGGTTCCACCGGGGTGCCCGGTGAATCGGAGTCCCGGCATGCCACCCACACGACGACGCCGGCCAGGAGGATGTTGGCGATCCCCGTCCCGAAACCGGCGGCGCCCATCCCGAAGGCGCGCAGGAGCCACCCGGAGAAGAGCAGGCAACCCAGGGCGGCGCCGACGGCGTTCACCCCGTAGAGGAACCCCGACCGCTTCCCCAGCGACGCGAGGTCCCGGGTGAAGAGGCGCGTGAGGAGCGGCAGCGTCCCGCCCATCAGGACGGACGGCACGATCAGCACCAGGCAGGCGAGGAGGACCCGGGCGGCGGTCAGGGCGGCGAATGAAACGCCAAGGGCGGGGTGCAGGGCGCCGTAAAGGGTGTCCACCAGGCCCAGCAGGAGCGGGAAGACCAGGGCGAAAGCACCCACGCCCAGTTCGATCAGCCCGTAGACCAGGGCGGGCCGCCGTGACGCCACGGACCACCGGCCGAAGAGGCGGCCCCCCAGGGCCAGCCCGGCGAAGAACACCGCCACCACGGTGCTGACGGCCAGGAGGGTCGAGCCGAAGATGCGGTTGAAGCCGTGGATCCAGACGTTCTCGTAAACGAGGCCGCAGGCCCCGGTGAGAAGGAACGCCGCCGTAACCGTCACCCGCCCCCCCGCGGAGAGCGGGGAGGGCATCCCCGCCGGGACGTCGATGGCGGCGGGCCGGGGCGCGTCGTCGACCGGAGCCGGCGCCTTTCGCGATTTCTTTGGTGCTTTTCCCATCGTCGGTCCTGCCGGGGAGAATGGCGCCCGTTGCCGCGGGCCGCCGACCTTTCGAAACCGGAGTCGACCATCCGTAACGTCTTGTCCGTGAAAGGGAGCTGAGCATAAGCGCGAAGACGCTCAAGGTCAAGGGGAACTTGCGGCGGACGCCCGGGAAACCCGCTTCCCCGTGCCCGAATTTTCTCGGGGTTCGTCGTGACGGCCCGGCCTTCCCGGGACGGCAATTTCCGTTGACTTCCCCGCCTCGGGAGGCTATCGTCAGCGGGTGAAATCCGACGAGCGCCCGAAGCCCCGGGAAACGAATGGAAACGTGTTTGCGAAGCAAGGGGTTGAGCCATTGCCCGGAGAGCGATGGACCTTTTTTCGGGGCCGTCGGCCTGGCCCGGCCACCGGTCGCCATCCCAACGAAAGGAGAGAGCCATGACCGAACCCACCCCTCGTCCTCCGACCGTCCCTTCCCGGGGAAAGACTTCCCGGCGGAACCTGCTGAAGTTGGCCGGGATGGGCGCCGGGGCAGCCCTGATGGCCCCGTCCCTGGCGAAGGGGGTGACCGGAGGCCTCCCCGACACGGCGGACGCCCCGGCGGCCGGGGCGGCGCCCTTTCGCGTCGGCCAGTGGCTCCCGTCGGACCACCGGGCCCTGCAGCAGTGGCTGACGGAGCACATCCGGAAGGCCGACGCCGACGACACCCCCCTGCACCCCCTCCTGGAGGAATTCAAGGGCCTCATCGAGGGCGACCCCGCGCTGTTCATGTACTTCAACCAGATGTTCACCCAGGTCCCGAGGAAGTCGCCCTACGACCGCGACCCCACCGGCAAGCCCCAGGTGAGGGACTACCTCCACATGCTCCGGCTGATCAACGCCGTCCTGAAGACTGCCCCGGAATACAACCGGACCGGCCTCGTGGGCTTCCCCATCAACGCCATCCTGGACTGGCCCATGGGGACCCCCGGAGGGTTCGCGGCCTTCCTGAACCCGCGCGTCAACGGCATCCTGAAGCGAATCCTCGACGAGTGGGCCCGTTTCCTGGGGTCCGAGCGCTCCCTTTATGTCCTGAACAGCTCGAAGAACGGATGGTTCGGCCCGGATGCCCGGGAAGCCATGCCGGGCTTCGAGCAGGATTTCCGGTGCGACCCCGCCCGGCCTCACCACGGCTTCCGCTCCTGGGACGACTTCTTCACCCGGGAATTCCGGGAGGGCCGGCGCCCGGTGGCCTCGCCGGGCGACGACGCCGTCCTCGTCAACGCCTGCGAGTCCGCCCCGTACCGGGTGGCTCACGGGGTCCGGGAGCGGGACCGCTTCTGGATCAAGAGCCAGCCCTACTCCCTGGCCCACATGCTGGCCGGCGACGACAGCGTGGGACGTTTCGTGGGCGGGACGATCTACCAGGCCTTCCTGAGCGCCACGAGCTACCACCGCTGGCATAGCCCCGTCGGCGGGACCGTCCTCCGGACGCGGCTGATCGACGGGAGCTACTACGCCGAGGCCCTGTCCGAGGGCTTCGACCCCGCGGGCCCCAACGAGTCGCAGGGCTTCATCACGGGCGTCGCCGCCCGGGGCCTGATCCTGATCGAGGCGGACAACCCCGCCATCGGCCTCGTGGGCTTCCTGGCCGTCGGGATGGCCGAGGTGTCGACCTGCGACATCACCGTCCGGCCGGGGCAGAAAGTGGCCAAGGGCGATCAGCTCGGCATGTTCCACTTCGGCGGGTCGACCCACTGCCTGATTTTCCGTCCCGGGGTGAAACTCGACTTCGACCTTCACGGGCAGAAGCCCGGGCTCAACGCGTCCAACATCCCGGTGAGGGCCGCCATCGCCACGGTCCGGGCCTGACCGCCCGTTCGCCTCAACCCGCGCGGGGAACGTGTCCTTCCTCGTCATCGAAACGCCGTCTCCTTGTGGGCACGCCATGCCGGGCGCACGTAAAAAAAGAGGCCGCCACGGGGCGGCCTCTTCTTTCCGGGTGAACCGTTGCGGGGCTATTCCATGCCGGGCAGGTACCGCAACCGGCGGTCGAGGCGCTCCCGCTGGTTGGGGTCCAGGATGGCGTAGAGGGCGGCGAAGGTGTCGGCGGCGTGGAGGGCGAGTCCTTCGTGGGCCTGGGCGTGCTGCCGAGAAGCCGCGGTGACGGCGGCCGCGTCGAAGGTGGGGGCCAGGACCGCCTTCTGGATGGCGGCGTGGGCCTCGAGGTCCGCCTGGCGAAGGTTCAGGGCGTCGGCCTTCTTCTGCTCGAGGACGGCCTTGACCTGTTCCTTCTGGGCCTCGGTCAGCCGCGCCCGTTCCAGCATCCGGTGGAAGGGACCGCCGCGCCGGCGCGGGGCGTCACCGGCGCCGAGGTCCTCGATCCGCTCCTCCCGCCGGGTTTCCATGCGACCGAGGAACTTCGCGACGGTCTGCTTCTGGGCGTCGGTCAGGATGGTCTGGATCTCGGCCCAGTTTCGGGCCCGGTGCAGCTGGATATCCAGTTCCGCCTTCGCCACGGCCGCTGCGGCCGCCTTGACGGCCCCGACGTCCGTCACGGGCTGGTGGGTGGCTTTCCGGAGTGAGCGGGCGGCGTCGATGCGGGCGAAGGCCAGGTCCTCCCGGCGGTCCGCGTCGGCTTCGACGAGGGCGCGGACCCGGGCCCGCTGGTCTTCCGTGAGGTCGAGACGGGCGAGGATCGCCTGCATCACGTCGCCCCGCCGGTGGCCGGGGTGTCGGGCGTCGTCCCGCTTGCGGGCGGGGCGCTCGAAAGCCGGCAGGAATGCCGCTCCGACGAGCAGGAGCACGCCGAGGATCACGACGATGCGCTTGAGGGTGTTGGGTTGAGCTTTCATGATGGCTCCTCCTTGAGGGTGTTGGGAACGGCGTCAACCGTGGGCCACGGGGGATCCCGCTTGCCGTGTCGCCCTGTCCGTCGGCCCGCGTTCCACCCGGTTGAACCTATAAGCGTCGATTATGTTTCAGAGAGTGTCATCGCTCCTCCCCGTTGGGCTTCCCCTTCATTACGAGGCCGGATCCCGGGAGGAAGCCCCGAAACGCGGCGTCTCGCCCGGGGCCACCCGGGAGAGGCGGAAGCGGCGCCGATCCCGGCCGTGACCGGCCGGGAAACGGCGCGGGGGTCCCCGGATCCGGCAGACCCTGGGCGTTCTCAGCGGCTTCGGATCAGAGGAACGCTCCGGAAGAAAGTGCTTGCATCTCCGCCCGGCCCCGTGTTAAAAGATCCGCCGGTGCGGTGAGTATAGCTCAGCTGGATAGAGCACTGGATTGTGGCTCCAGTGGTCGTGGGTTCGAATCCCATTACTCACCCCAACATTCGAGAGGGCCTGCGCGAGCAGGCCCTCTCCTTTTTTTCCCCGCTTTGGTTGCAGGTCCGAAGGGATTCCCCTCAGCATCGGCATCGGCATCGGTATCGCTTCGGCATCGCTTCGCTATCGCCACCGCCATCGCCCCCGCCATCGCCCCCGCCATCGATTCCGGGTCCCGAGGTCGATCACGGCCCACGCGAAGCACGCGAGCAGAAGGTTCCGGAAATGCTGCGTAAGGCTCCCCTGGCGGGATCAAGTTTCACCTGGAACCAAGGCAAAACTCTGCGGGGCCCGTCGGTTATGCTGTCTCCCGCGGCTTCGCAGCTAATCGGGGAAATGCAGGATACGGCCCGCGCTTCTCCGGCGCCGCCTCCGGGGCGCAAGGGTCTTCTAACGGCCCGCAACCGGCGGGGTGCCGGAAGGCCTTCCGCACGAAACCCGACGACGATCGCCGGACGACGCGGCACCCCTGCCCTGCCCCTCTGCGAGGCTTGGCGTCCTGGCGTCTTTGCGTGAGGTAGAGAACGCCGGTCCTCTGGCGCAAATCGATCCGGATCGTGATCTCGCCAAGGCGCCAAGACCGCAAAGAAATCCGGTCAACCCGGGACGCAGCCATGGGGTATTAAAAATCGACTCCACCGGAACGCCGTGCCGCCGGGAGTGACCTTCCGAAATTTCTCTCTATCCGTCTCCATCCGTGGTTCCGGACGGGCGCGCGCCGCCCCCCCACCGGTGCGTGACCCCGCGCGTGCGCATGCATGCCCTTGACAAGGCGGATTCCCGTCAATAGACTGGGAGCCAGGGCACACCGTGCCGGGAGAACAGGATCACGAAGGAGAAAGCTGCAGGGTCGGGGGTCATGCGTCCTCGCCCCGGAGACTGGAGGAGCGATGTTTCGAGCCGGGGACACCATCGGGCCTTTCGCGCTCACCGAGCGCCTGGGCGCGGGCAGTTTCGGGGAAGTGTGGCTGGCCAGGCGGCGGACGACCCTGCTGGTCAAGGACGTCGCCCTCAAGTTCGCCCTCCAGGAGACCGCCGACTTCGACCTGATCCGCCGCGAGGTCCAGATGTGGACCCGGGTCGGCGACCACCCCAACATCCTGCCCATCCTCGAGGCGGAAGTCTACGACGGGATCGCGGTGATCGTGAGCGAGTTCGCCCCGGGCGGCTCGCTGGCCACCTGGCTCCGGCTGTTCGGCGGGAAGGCCCCCACAACGACCGACGCGGTCCGGATGACGACGGGGATCCTCAAGGGCCTGGCGCACCTGCACGGCCAGTCGCCGCCCATCCTGCACCGCGACCTCAAGCCCGCCAACATCCTTCTCCGGGGCGGAGAGCCCTGCATCGCCGACTTCGGCCTGGCGCAGCACCTCGGCAACACCCTGTCCAACGTGTCCCTGACCGGGACCGTCCCCTACATGGCCCCCGAGATGTTCCGCAACAAGCGCGGCGTCCAGGCCGACCTCTGGGCCGTCGGGGTGATCCTGCACGAGATGCTGTCCGGGCATCAGCCTTTCACGCCCCCGTCACAACCCGAGGAGGAGGACGCACCCCCGTCGGACTTCCGGCAGAAGGACACCGTGCCGCACGACCCCCTCGTGCCCCTGCCGGTCCCCCCTTCCCTCTACGCCACCATCCACCGGATCCTGACCCGGGAGCCCGACCCCCTCCCGGACCAGATCCCCCCCCCGCTGGCCCGGTTCGTCCGGAAGGCCCTGGCGAAGGAACCGGCCCGCCGGTTTTCCGGCGCACCGGAGATGCTCCTCGCCCTGCAGGAGGCCGAGCACGAGTCCTGGGCCCTGGAGCGGGAAAAGCGGGACCGGCCGCGGGAAGAGGCGCTGGCGCCCACGATCCGCACGGACCTGGAGACCCCGGTGGACTGGGAGCTGGTCCCCATCCTTCCGGAGGCGGCCGCCGCCGTCGAGCCGGACTCCCCGCCCCGGGAGCGACCGCCCGCACCTTCCACCGTCACCCGCGAGGACGTCGTCCCGACGCTTCGGCTCCCCGCGCGGGGAGTCCCCGGTGCGGGAGAAAGCGCCGGCGGTCCGCCGCCAACCCCGACCGGGGAAACAGCTCCCCCCGCTCCCGGCGCCCCGACGGCCGGGCCGCCGCCCCCGCCGACCCGCCCGGCCGAGGTCCCGGACGCTGCGCCGGGACCGGGTCGGGGCACGGTGCGGCCGGTGATCACCCTGGGTGCCCCGGCCCCGCCGCCCGAGGCCCCGCGGGAGGAGCCGAAGCCCCCGGCCCGCGCCGTCGCCCCCCCCCGTGCCCCCCGCCCCGGGCAGGCGTGGACCGACCCCTGCAGCGGCCTCGTTCTCGTCTGGGTCCCGCCGGGCGCCTTCGTGATGGGCGTGAAGAAACGGTGGTTCGGAAACCGCGGGGACTTCCACGAGTGGCCCCGGCACAAGGTCGGGATCGCCCGGGGGTTCTGGATGGGCCGGTACCCGGTGACCGTCTCGGAATACGGCCCTTTCCGCCGGGAAACCGGCGCCCGCCTCCCGGCCGGCCAGGCGGCGCCCGATCCCCGGCCCCCCCACCCGGCGACCACGGCCGACCGGCGCCCGGTGGTGGGGGTGAGCCTCCCCGACGCCGCCGCCTATTGCCGGTGGCTGGCGGCGAAGGCCCCGGGGGCCGCTTATCGCCTGCCGTCGGAGGCGGAGTGGGAGTACGCCTGCAGGGCGGGAGGGCCGGAAACCGCCCCGCCCCGCCTCAACGACATGGCCTGGCACCAGGGAAACGCCGACGGCGCGGTTCACCCCGTCGGGCAGAAAGTCCCCAACGCCTGGGGCCTGTGCGATATCCTGGGCAACGTGATGGAGTGGTGCGCCGACACCTGGCGCCCGGACTACCGCGGGGCCCCGACGGACGGACGGCCCTGGACCGAGGGGGTGGCCGCGGCGTTCGGGGTGGCCCGGGGGGGAGCGTGGTCCACCGACCCCGTCTGCGTCACCCCTGGCTCCCGCTTCTGCCGCATGGCCGACAGCGGGTTCGACGACGTGGGCTTCCGGGTCGTCCGGGAAGCGTAAGCCGCACATCAGCCCATCGGACCGGGAACCCTCACGAAGCCGAAAAAATCGATTCAGCCGCAGAGAAGGATGAGCCTGCAACACGTTGGAATCAAGGAGTTCGGACCTTCTCTGCGAGTCTTTGCGTTCTTTGTGGTTTGATGAGTCCAGACTTTTTCCGCGGGCGTCAGGCTTCCTCGCCGGCCTCCTTGGCGGTTTCCTCTGTTGCCGCGAGGCTGTGGGTGCGGCTGTAGAAGAAGTAGATCAGCAGGCCGATGGCCAGCCATACCCCGAACCGGGCCCAGGTCAGCCAGGGAAGGCTCAGCATCAGGTAGACGCACATGGCGATGCCGATGATCTGCAGGATGAACTGCCGGAGCAGGACGAAAACCACCGCCGCCCCGCCCAGCACAATGGCTTTTCCCGCGGGCGTCATCAGGAAGAAACACTCGTAGAAACCGGGGCGGCCGAGGCTGAGGAAGTGGCCGATGAGCAGGACGAACCCCGCCATGACCAGCCACAGCACGACGGCGCAGGTCCAACCGCCGGGGACGCGGAACGGGCGGTGCAGGTCCTTCCGGGTGAAGCGGAGCACCACGACTCCGGCACAGACGATCACGAAGGCGAAGAGGGTCCCGATGGAGCACAGCTCCGCCACATCCTCGATGGGCAGCAGCCCTGCGCCCACGGCCACGACCAGGGCCGTCACCAGGGTGGTCACGTGTGGGGTCCGGTATTTCCGGTGCACGTTGGACCAGGCCCGCGGGAGCAGGCCGTCGCGGGACATGGCGAAGAGGATGCGCGGCTGGCCCATGAGCAGGACCAGGAGCACGCTCGTGATCCCCGCGATGGCGCCGACGCTGACCAACCCCTGCACCCAGGGCATCTTGAGGACGTCGAGCACTTTGTTCAGCGGGTCCGCCACGCCCAGTTCCGGGTAGTGCACCACCCCGGTCATGACGGCGGAGGTCGCCATGTAGAGGAGCGTGGTGACCACCAGCGAGCCGATGATGCCGATGGGCATGTCCCGCCGGGGGTTGACGGCCTCCTCGGCGGTGGTGGACACGGCGTCGAAGCCCACGTAGGCCAGGAAGACGATGGCGGCGGAGGTCATGACCCCGGAGAACCCGAAGGGGAGGAAGGGATCCCAGTTCTTCGCATCGACGTAGCCGGCGGCGGCACAGACGAAGACCCCGATGACGGCGACCTTGACGATGACGATGGCGAGGTTGACCCGGGCGCTCTCCTTGATGCCCCGGATCAGCAGCCACGCAATGACGGCCACGATCAGCATCGCGGGGAGGTTGATCCACCCGGGGCCCTCCTCCACGAGGGGGGAGGCGGTGAGAAAGGCGGGGATGGCGAATCCGGAGTTCTTCAGCAGGTGGTTCACCATGTTGGTGAAGTAGGCGCTCCAACCGATGGAGACGAGGCAGGCGCCCACCATGTATTCCAGCACGAGGTCCCACCCGATGATCCAGGCGAAGATCTCGCCCAGGGTCGCGTAGCCGTAGGTGTAGGCGCTGCCCGAGACGGGGAGCATGGAGGCCAACTCCGCGTAGCTCAGCGCGCTGCAGGCGCAGGTGACCGCCGTCAGGGCGAAGGCCAGGATGATGCCGGGCCCGGAGTGCTTGGCCGCTTCCACGCCGGGCAGGACGAAGATCCCCACCCCCACGCTGCAGCCGATCCCGATGGCCACCAGGTCCCAGGCCCGGAGGGACTTCTTCAGCTTGTGCCCCTCTTCCTCCGTCTGCGCCATAATCTTCTGGAGCGATTTCGTCCGAAGCAAAGCCCCGCCCATGCGCCGCCTCCTTGGAAACGTGTTGCCTGTCGGCCGCGGCCATTATAAAATAATCCGTTCGACGGATGAACTCTCATTTTCGGCAAGGAGCACTGATCATGTTTTTTCGTTTGGGGCCCCTGGCGGTTGCCGCGCTGCTGTGCCTGTTCGCCCGTCCCCTCCCCGCCCAGACGGCGGGCGGCGCCCCCGCGAAGCCCGCGGTGAAGGGGCCTTCCGACACGGCCTTCTACCGGGATTACGTCCTGCTCGACCGTGAGAAGCAGGAGGAAGCCGACCGGGACAAGCTCCGGGCCGAGCGGAAGGGGAGAGTCTACTCCGCGGAGGACGAGAAGCCCTCGCGGAAGCTGACCTTCGACGTGACGGGCGTGGTCCGCCCCCGCTCGAAGGACGATTTCGCCGCCCTCTGGCACCTCCCGCCGAAGCGCCAGTGGTGGACCGGGAACTGCTGGTGCTTTTCCGCCACGTCCCTGATGGAGTCGGAAATCCACCGGGTCCACGGCCTGACGGTCAAGCTCTCGGAACCCTTCACCGTCTACTGGGAGTTCGTGGAAAAGGCGCGGGAGTTCGTCAGGACAAAGGGCAAAAGCGAGTTCGGCGAAGGCTCCCAGAGCGCCGCCCTGATCCTGCGCTGGAAGCAGTACGGGATCGTCCGCGAGACCGACTACACCGGCCTGGTGAAAGGCGCCGTCGTCTTCGACCAGGGGCCGCTCATGGAAGATCTCAAGGGGTACCTCGCCTGCGTGAAATCGAGTGAGATGTGGGACGAGGACCTGGTCACCGGGTCCGTCCGTCTCATCCTCGACCGTCACCTGGGACGGCCCCCGGAGAAGATCGAGGTGGGCGGCCGCTCCCTGACGCCGCCCGAGTACCTCCGCGACGTCCTCCGGCTCGACCTGGACGCCTACGTGGAGTTCATGTCCTTCCTCTACGAGCCGTTCTGGGCGAAGGGGGAGTACAAGGTGCCGGACAATTACTGGCACGGGAAAGAGTACCACAACGTTCCCCTGGACGCCTGGTACGACGCCCTCCGCGGGGCGGTGAAAAAAGGGTTCACCGTGTGCATCGGGGGCGACGTCTCGGAACCCGGGTACATCGCCGACCACGACACGGCCGTCGTCCCCCCCTTCGACATCCCCGGCGACCGGATCGACCAGAGCGCCCGGGAGTACCGCTTCGACGCCGGCTGTTCCACCGACGACCACGGGATCCACGTGGTGGGGCACACGGAACTGGACGGCCACGACTGGTACCTGATCAAGGACTCGTCCCGCTCGGCCCAGCGGGGGCTGCCCGGGTACTACTTCTACCGGGACGATTACATCCGGCTGAAAATGCTGACGTTCATGGTCCACCGGGACGCCGTGGGCGACCTGCTGGCCCGGTTCGCCCGCGAGAGCGCCGCGGCCGCGGCGCCCGCGAAGTGAGTTTCCAGGAGCGCTTCGAGCCGCTCCTTCCCGTTTGCCCGGACTGCACGCAACCCATGGAACTGGAGGACAAACGATGAAAAATCGCGATGAAGGCATGGACCGGAGAGCGTTCCTGCGCCTCGGGCTGACGGGCGCGGCGGCAGCGGGCCTGCCCTCCGTCCTCTCCGCCGCGGCGCCGCCGGCGAAGGCCGCGGAAAAGCCCGTCATCCGGAGGACCCTCGGCCGCACGGGGATCTCCCTGCCCGTGGTGAGCATGGGGGTGATGAACGCCGACAACCCCCGGCTCGTCGAAGCGGCCCTGGACGCCGGGATGGTTCACCTGGACACCGCCCACCGCTACCAGCAGGGCCGCAACGAGACCATGCTGGGGGAGGTCCTCAAGGGGCGGAAGCGCGATTCCTTCGTCATCGCCACCAAGGTCCCCGGCGGGGGGATGGACCGCTCCACCGGTCTCTTCAGCGCCGCGACCTCGGCCGTCGAGTTCGTGAACCAGTTCTCCGTCAGCCTCCAGCGGCTGCAGATGGAATACGTCGACATCCTCTACCTGCACAACGTCTCGAAGCGGGAGGCCGCCCTTTTCGAACCCCTCCTGAAGGCGCTGGAAACCATCCGGAAATCGGGGCGGGCCCGATTCGTGGGCGTCACCACCCACGCCAACGAACCGGAGGTCATCCGGGCCGCGGCGGAAAGCCGGTTCTACGACGTGGTGCTGACCGCCTACAATTTCCGGCAGGACCACCGCGACGAGGTGCGGAAGGCGATCGAGGAAGCCGCGAAAGCGGGCCTGGGGGTGATTGTGATGAAGACCCAGGCGGGCGTGTACTGGGACAAGGCCCGGACCCGGCCCATCGACATGGCGGCCGCCCTGAAGTGGTCCCTGCAGAGCCCGGCCGTGTGCACCGCCATCCCGGGCTTCACCACCTTCGACCAGCTCAAGACCGACGCAGCCGTCCTGCGGGACCTGACCCTGACCCCCGCCGATCGCGAGGCCCTCGCGCCCGGAGGGCAGGCCGGGCTCTACTGCCAGGGCTGCGGCCGGTGCGCGAGCCTCTGCCCGAGGGGCCTGCCCCTCCCGGACGCCATGCGCGGCTACATGTACGCCTTCGGCTACCGCAACCGGCAGGAGGCCCGCGACCTCCTGCGGTCCCTCGACCTGCCGGAAGACCCGTGCGAAGGCTGCGCGGAGTGCACGGCGCGCTGCGCCCGGGGGATCGACGTCCGGGAGCGCCTCGCCGAGGTGCTCCCCCTCCGCACCGTGCCCGCGGCCTTCGTTTCCTGACCCGGGCGGGGCGGGAAACGACCACGGATGAACACGGATGGACACGGATGAGCACGAGTTGATAGGACTTCGGCCACCCGGCACACCGACGAGGGACTGCCGTCCCCGGACTTTCGAGAGGCACACGAACATGCATGCACCCTTCCTCGCCAAACCCCGTCTCTGCGTCTTCGCTTTCGTTCTACCGGTGCTCCTGTCGAGCGCCCCTGCGGCCGGGGCCGGACCGGCGAAGGGGACCGGCCCGGGCCTGTTCCCGCAGGTGGCCGGCTGGAAGATGGTGGAAGGCCCCACCGCCTACACCCGGGAGACCCTCTTCGAGTACATCGACGGCGCCGCGGACCTTTTCCTTCAGTACGACTTCCGGGAGCTGGCCGCCGCCCGCTACGAGAACGGCGGGAAAGCGGCCCTGACGGTCGACGTCTACCGGATGGGCGGCCCCCTGCACGCTTTCGGCGTCTACAGCCGGGAGCGCCCCGCGAAGGGTTCGTTTCTCCCCCTGGGCGCCGAAGGGTACGCCGGCGACGGGTCAGTTTACTTCCTCGCCGGGGACTGTTACGTCAAGGTGAGCCTGGAGGGGGCGTCCCCCGAAGCGGCGGACGCCCCGGGGACCTTCGCCCGGGAACTGGCGGGGCGAATCGGCGGACCGTTCCGGTTTCCCCCCGAACTGGAGTGCTTCCCGTCCGCCGGCCAGGTCGAACGGAGCGAGATGTTCACGTCGAAGGACTACCTCGGGCTCGCCTTCCTGGAAAACGTCTTCTCGGCGGAGTACACCGCGGACGGCAAGCGGTTCACCCTGTTCTTCACCCGGTCGGCTTCCCCTGACGCGGCCCGGGCCCTCCTCGGCAGGTGGAAGGCGTCCGCCGGCTCGGGCCCGGACCTGTCCGGCCCGTCCGGGGGCGGCACCATCGACGACCCCCAGGCCGGCCGCGTGGAGATCGCCTTCCGGGACGCGTGGATCTGGGGCATGACCGGCGAGGGAAAGTCGGAAACACTGGCCGAGCTGGGACGTAAACTGAAGGGTCCCGCCGCGGCCCCGGCCGTCCCCGGGACCGCCCGATGACGAGACGTCGAAGGTGAGGGTTGAGCAAGCGACGTAAAGAACAGCCGGCCCCCCTGACCAACCCCGCTCCCGGCGCCAACGGGGGGGCGGGGTTCGACCTTTTCCGCCCGGTTTCCGGCACCAGTTTCTGGGAGTGGGACGTCCATTCGGGGGAGACCGTGATCGCCCTCCGGATCTTGGAGCTTTTCGAAACCCCGGCCAACGGGGTGCGCCCCGCCCCCCCCGGCCTGAAGGACATCATCC
The DNA here is from genome assembly GCA_018001935.1 of Acidobacteriota bacterium. Classification (NCBI taxonomy): domain Bacteria; kingdom Pseudomonadati; phylum Acidobacteriota; species Acidobacteriota bacterium. Next base: position 230,308 of record JAGNHB010000001.1, on the reverse strand, counting down.
ACCCGGACGATTACCCGGATTTTTTGGCACGGATGAACGAACACCTCGAGGGGCTGACGCCCGTCCTGGTGTCGGACTTCCGGGTCCGGGACCGGTCGGGGGAGTGGCGGTGGGTCCAGAACCGCGGGCGGGTGATGTCCCGGGACGCCGGAGGCTGGCCCCTTCGGATGGTGGGCATGGCCACGGACATCACCGACCTCCGTGGCGAGCAGGAACGGGCCCGGTTCATCGAGGAGAGGCTCCTCCAGGCGCAGAAACTGGAAGCCATCGGGACCCTCGCGTCGGGCATCGCCCACGACTTCAACAACGTCCTCAGCGTCATCCTGGGTTTCACGGAACTGGCGGTCGAGCATCCCGGCCTGGACGCCGAGGTCCTCCGAAACCTCAATCACGTCCTGAAAGCGGGAAAACGCGCCCGGGACCTGGTCAACCGCATCCTGGCCTTCGGGCACCGGGGCGAGCCGGAATTCATCCCGATCCGGCTCCAGGAGGTCATCGACGAGGCGTACCTGTTCCTGCGCCCGACGATCCCCGCCAGCATCGACATCCGCCTCGACGTGGACCCTGCCTGCCCCCAGATCCTCGGCGACCTCACCCAGGTCCAGCAGGTGCTCGTCAACCTCATGACGAACGCCTACCACGCCATGATGGAGCTGGACAAACCCGAGACCGCGGACAGTCACCGGATGACCGTCAGCCTCGCCGTCACCGACGTCCGGGAGAACGTGCCCGGGGTGTTCGAACTCCCGCCCGGCCGCTGCGCCACCCTCTCCGTCGCCGACACGGGGATGGGCATGCCCGCCGAGGTCATCGAACGGATCTTCGAGCCCTACTTCACCACCAAGGAGGTCGGTTTCGGGCACGGCCTCGGCCTCCCCGTGGTCTACGGGATCGTGAAAGCGCACCACGGCGCCATCGTGGTCCGCAGCGAGCCCGGAAAAGGGAGCACCTTCCAGATCCACTTCCCGCTCTGCCTTTCCGGGGGCATCCCCGACGACGCCCCCCTCCCGGACGACCTCGCCGCCCTCCGGGGCCGCGAACGGGTGCTGGTGGCGGACGACGAGCGCTTTGTGGCCCGGCTGTACCGGCAGATCCTCACGGGGTACGGCTACCGGGTCACCACCTGTGGATCGGGCCACGAGGCCCTGGACCGCTTCGAGCAGAACCCGGGGGGGATCGACGCCCTCGTGATCGACCTGACGATGCCGAAGCTCTCCGGTTTCGAGCTGGCCCGGAAAGTCCGCAAGGTGCGGCCGGACGTCCCCATCGTCATCTGCACCGGGTTCAGCGTGCCTTCGATCCTCCCGGAAGCACGCAAGATGGGCATCGAACACGTCATCCAGAAACCCTTCCCCATGGTCACCCTGGCGAAGGTCCTCCGGGCCGCCCTCGACCGGCCGCCCCGACAATAACCCCCGACGACGATTCCGCTTGCGGGGACGTGACGGTGCTGAGATAATCGCACGATGCGCGAAGGCATCACGCCCGGAGGACAAGCCATGGAAAGAATTCAGAAGATCATCGCCCGGTGCACCCGCTACTCCCGGCGGGCCGCCGAGGACCTCATCCGCGAGGGTCGGGTTGCCGTCAACGGAAAACCGGCCGGGATCGGCGACCAGGCGGACCCGGAGACCGACCGGATCACCCTGGACGGGAAACCGCTCGTCGCGGCGCCGAAACCGGAGTACATCCTCCTGAACAAACCCCGGGGGTACCTCTGCTCCGTGTCCGACCCGGAGGGGCGTCACACCGTTCTCGAGCTGATCCAGCCGCGGTCGAAGGTCTATCCCGTGGGGCGGCTGGACATGTATTCCATGGGCCTCGTCCTGCTGACCAACGACGGGGACCTCACCGTCCACATGACGAAAGCGGGACGGCACTGCCCGAAGGTTTACCTGGTCAAGGTGGCGGGAATGCCCGGAGAGCACCTCCTGGACCAGCTCCGGAAGGGGATCCAGGCCGAGGGGGTCCGCTACGCCCCCTGCGAGGTGGAGGCCCGCCGCAGCAAGCCGGGGTCCTACAGCTGGTTCAAGGTGACCCTCTTCCAGGGGAAGAACCGGCAGCTCCGCAAGATGTTCGAGGCCATTCACCACCCGGTCTTCCAGATCAAGCGGATCGCCATCGGCCCCCTGACCGATTCGGGGCTCGAGGTCGGCCAGTGGCGCCGTCTCACGGACGAGGAGATCGGGCAGCTGAAGCGGATGCCCGTCAAACTGGGGAAAGGCTCCCCGGTCACCCGGGCGTCGCGCGTCACGGGCCCCGAGGCGCCGGACGAGGGGAAAAAAGGTCGCCACCGGCCCCCCGGGCGACCTTCGCCCCCGAACGAAAAGGGCCGGGAAACCGAACACCGGTCCGAGCGACCCCCTCGCCGTGAAGGCCGGGAGGGCCGAACCACCGGCCGGCCGCGCCCCCAGCGCGAAGGCGAAAGGCGGAAAGGCGGTCCCCGCCGTCCCGACCGGTCCGCCCCGCCCCGGAAGGAAACTCTTGGCAACAAACGGTTTCGCCCGCCCCGGGGGGGAGCCGGTCACGACAAGCGGTTCCGTCAGCCCCGGGGTGAATCCCCCGGCGGCAAGCGGTTTCGCCCGCCCCCGGAGGAGGCTCCCGACGACAACCGGGTTCGTCAGCCCCGGGGTGAATCCCCCGGCAAGAAACGGTTTCGCCCGACCCCGGAACAGGCTCCCGACGACAACCGGGTTCGTCAGCCCCGGGGTGAATCCCCCGGCAAGAAACGGTTTCGCCCGCCCCGGGAGGAAAACCCCGGCGGCAACCGGGTTCGCCCCCCCCGGAAGGGCGCCGAGCGGCCGGAGGGCGGGAACCGTCCCGACAGGCCCCGGCGAAGGCCGCCGGAAAAGCCCGCCGCCCCCGGGAGTGCGCCTCTGGCCGGGGACGCCCGGAAAACCCGTTTGACCGGGCACCGTTCCGAACGCACCAGCCGGACTTCTCACGACCGGAAGGCCGAACCCCGGGCGACCCCGGAGAACCCTTCCCGCCCCCGGCGCCCCGCGGGAAAACCGTTCAAGGGAAAGCGCCCGGGCCGTCCCCCCCGGCACTGACCCGGGGTCAGACCGCCAGGTGCTGGACCAGAATCCGGGTGCCGATGCCGACGAGGATCAGGCCGCCCACGATTTCCATCCGGCATCCGAACCGGACCCCGAGCCGCCCCCCGATACGCATCCCCAGAAGGGTGATCCCGGCGGTGATGACGCCGATGGCGACGCAGGGCAGGAACACCCGGTGGTCCAGCATCGCGAAGGAGACCCCGACCGCCAGGGCGTCGATGCTGGTCGCAACCGACAGCAGGACCAGGGACCATCCCCGCGTGGGGTCGTTCGGGCGTCCGGTCCGTCCCGAAACCGGCCCCGCCGGCCCGTCACCGTCCCCTCCCCGCGGCGCAGCGGGTTCGGGCGCCCGGCCCGCCAGGGCCCCGTGGATCATCCGGCCCCCGATGAACCCCAACAGGCCGAACGCAACCCAGTGGTCGTAGTCCGCCATGTACGACGCGAAACCGGTCCCGAGCAGCCAGCCGGCCAGGGGCATCATGAACTGGAAAAAACCGAAGTGGAAGGAGAGCCTGAAATACTGGCGGCCGCTCACCGTCCGCAAGGTCACGCTCGTGGCGATGGCCACGGCGAAAGCGTCCATGGCCAAACCCACGGCGATGCCGATGACGGTGAGGGGTTCCATCCTGTCGGAGGCCCTTGGGAGGGGTCAGATCTTGAAGAGGTCGTCGAAGGCTTTCCGGGCGTTGTCCACCGTGGTCTCCCGCTTCTCCTCCACGGCCTTCTCCACGAGGATCTTGGGCGTGAAGAGCTCGCAGAGGTTCCGCTCCCCCTTCCCTTCCACGCGAACCGTGATGGGTTTCATGCACTGGTTGGGCTTGCCCGGGTCGAAGTAGACGCAGTTCCGGCAGGTGTGAAGCCAGGCGGAGCAGTTCTGGCACTTGTCGGTGGTCTGGACGGCATCCATGAAGGTCACCATGGCGGAACACTCCGAGCATCGGATGGAGCGTCGGAAACGGGTCTCCACCCGCCCGCGGGGTGCCTCCTCCGGACGGTCCTTCTTCTCCCGGCGTTTATCGCTGTCGTCCGACATGTAACCTTGTTGCCGGTATTTTCTTGACATCGCGTTATTCCTCTATTGTAATGGATTTTGGCATCTGACGGCCCGCGGGCGGCTTTCATCGGTGTATCGGTTGATCCGAAGCACCATTATACCTGACATGAGCGATCGCAATCCACCCTTTTTTCTGCCTGACATGGAGGTCGAGGGAAAACTCGTCCGGGACTACGAGCCGGCCGTTTTCCGGGCGCTCCTGGAAGCCGCCCCCCCCACCCTCCCGTTTCCCCGGCGCGTGGAGGCCCTGTGCGACAGGCTTGCCGGCTCTCCCTACCGGAACTCTCCCCTCGGGGGCGGCCCCGATCAGGCGGAAGTCTTCACCGTTCACCTCGGGGGGTTCGACTGCGTCACCCTGTTCGAAACCGTCACCGCCCTGGCTTTGAGCGCGTCCGAGCCCGAGTTCCTGCGGCGCCTGCACCGTCTGCGCTACCGGGACGGGCGCACCGACTACTTCACCCGGCGGCACTACATGTCCCAGTGGCGGGAGGAGAACGAGCGCGAGGGGCGGGTCGCCGTCCCCCCCGGCCTGCCGCCGGAACGGGAGTGGACGCGGGAGATCGGCGTCCTCCCGGCGTTCGGGACCTTCCCCGTCCGGCTGGGGGGGTGGCCCAAGCGGTGCGTTTTGCGCCTGGCGCCGGGCATCCGGTCCGGAGACCTGGCGTTCTTCATCTCGAGCCGACGCCGGCTCGATTACTTCCACACGGGCATCCTGCGGTCCAGCGGCTCGGAAATCCGGCTGTTTCACGCGTCCCGCAGCCGGGGGCAGGCGGTCGACGTCCCGCTGCCGGACTTCCTCGGCAACAACCGGATGACGGGACTGACCCTCCTGCGCCCCTTACCCTTTCATATCACGTGAACTTTTTCCCTTCCCGCCACGGGGCGGGCATGCTATAATCCGCTACGCGAACAGGGGCTGCACCTTTCCGGGAACGTCGGTGACATGAAGTACCTGATCCTGTCAGATATCCATGGGAACCTGGAGGCCTTGAAGGCCGTGCGGAAGCACTCGCTTCCCTACGACCGCGTCATCTGCCTGGGGGACCTGGTGGGATACGGGGCCTCGCCCAACGAGGTGATCCGCAAGGTCCGGAAGATGAAACCCGTCGGCATCGTCCGCGGCAATCACGACAAGGTGTGCAGCGGCCAGGACTCCGGCCACAATTTCAACAACAACGCCTACCTCAGCGCCCTCTGGACCCAGCAGAACCTCGACGAGAAGAGCCGCAGCTACCTCCAGACGATCCCCATGGGCCCCGTCCAGATCGACAAGCTGATCACCATCTGCCACGGGTCGCCCATGGACGAGGACCACTACATCCTCTACCAGTTCGACGCCCAGCTCTGCTTCCAGTGCTTCGACACCGTTCTCTGCTTTTTCGGCCACTCCCACGTGCCGGGGCTCTTCGTGCTGGACACCCGCCCGAACCACTTCTTCTACTTCATCCCCCGCGACTCGACGGAATTTCAGCTCGACCTCAACGGCTACCGCCGCTACCTGATCAACCCGGGCTCGGTCGGCCAGCCGCGGGACAGCGATCCCCGCGCCTCCTTCGCCCACCTCGACACGGACACCGGCCTTCTCTCCTTCTTCAAAATCGAGTACTCCATCCGGGAGGCCGCCGACAAGATCCGCAGCGCCGGTCTGCCCGTCTTCCTGGCCGATCGCCTTTTCGGCGGGATTTGACTCCTGCAGCTTTTTTGTTTAATTTTCTCCGCTCCACCGCGCGATCCAGGCATTGAATTGGCCATGGCCTTGTGCTAAATTGACGCTTTGCGCATGTAATCCGCTTTCGTCGGGGTCATCGATGCAGGGCACAAAATCGAAATTCGGGATCAGGGAATGCCTGGAAGCGTACGTCTCGGAGTGCCTCCGGACGGGTGTGAAGTTCAAGGACACCCTCCTCCAGGCGGAGATGGAATTCGTGATGCAGGTCCTGGCCTCCACCGGTTACAACGTCTCCAAGGCCGCGGAGATCCTGGAGATCAACCGGAACACCCTGCGAAAGAAAATCGAGCAGTTCAAGAGTTTTGAGCGATTCAACCACCACCAGAGCCTTCATTCCGGCCGCTGACCATCCCCGGCTTTCCGCTCTCCAGCGCCACACCGCCCTGACGGTCCTGGGCGGCCGGGCCGGTCACGAGAGGAAAACGCTCCAGGTCCGGGTTTTCCCCTACCGGGGGTTGTTGGGGAAACTGATGGTCGACCGGTCGACCATCCGGCTCTGCCTTCACCCGGCCGTGCTGGAGGCCCCCCGGGACATTTTCTCCGCCCTGGTTCGCGTCCTGGCCGCCCGCCTGGGCCGGAACGCCCCGCCCCCCCCGGACCTCCGCCTCGTGCAGGCGTTCACCCGCGGCCTGTCCGGACAGCCCCTTCCCCGGTCGCGGCCGCTGCGGGGCCGGCCCCCGCGGGGGGAGCATCACGACCTGTCCGAGATCTTCGACGCGGTCAACGCGGCCTGGTTCGACGGCCAGGTCGAGGTGGAACTGGAGTGGATGGCCCGGCGGTCGTTCCGGAAACTGGCGGAGTACCGGTCGGACCACCGCCTGATCCGGGTCAGCCCGTTGCTCGACCATCCCGAGGTCCCCCGCCGTTACCTGGAGTTTTTGCTCTACCACGAGATGCTGCACGCCTTCCTGGGCCACCGCGACTTGCGGTCGGGCCGGAGAGTGCACCACCACCGGCACTTCCGCAGCATGGAGCGGGCCCACCCCGCGTTCGCCGATTCCGTCCGTTTCGAGCGCACCATCCTTCCCCGCCTTCGCCGGAAGCGCCGGTCGCGGCCCTGACCGGCGGCGCCCTTGCGCCGGTGCGGCGTTTTCGTTATCCTTTGTACGGCCCGGCCCCGCGCGCCGCGGCCAGATCACCCTGGAGGTCGACCCCGTGACACAGCACGCAATCCTCGTGGTGGACGACGACGAAGGGGCCCGCGAACTCCTGAGCGAGGCCCTGTTGCGCGACGGTTACGCGGTCACCGGGGCCGGCAGCGCCGAGGAGGCGATGGAGGTCCTCGGCGGCGGCGCCTTCGACCTGGTGATCACCGACGTTCACATGGACGGGCAGACGGGCATCGATTTGACCCGGTTCATCAGCGAGCATCACCCCGGCACCCTGGTGGTGGTGGTCACCGCGTTCGGCTCGAGTGACGTTACCATTCAGGCCGTCCGGGCCGGCGCTTTCGATTTCATCCCGAAACCGTTCCAGCTCGAGAAGATCCGGCGGATCGTCTCCAACGCCCTCGCCAAGCGGGACCGGATCGTGGCGGACAGCCTCGTCGAGCCCGCCGCCTCCGTCCGGAGCAGCACCGGCCGCCTGATCGGGACCTCGGAGAAGATGATCGACGTGTTCAAGCTGATCGGCAGGGTCGCCAACACCGAGACCACCGTGCTGATCGAGGGGGAGAGCGGGACCGGCAAGGAACTGGTGGCGAGGGCCATCCACGAGAACTCCTTCCGCCGCGACAAGCCTTTCATCGCCATCAACTGCGGCGCCATCACCGAAACGCTCCTGGAGAGCGAACTGTTCGGCTACGAACGGGGGGCGTTCACGGGCGCCGACAAGGCCCACGCGGGGATCTTCGAGGCGGTCAACGGGGGGACGTGCCTGTTGGACGAGATCGGGGAAATGCCGCTCCCCATGCAGGCCAAGCTGCTCCGGGTCCTCCAGGACGGCGAGGTGCGGCGCGTGGGGTCCACCCGCGAGATCCACGTGGACGTCCGAATCCTGGCCGCGACGCACCGCGACCTCGAGGCGATGATGCGGGAGAACCGTTTCCGGGAGGACCTGTACTACCGGCTGAACGTGGTCCGGCTGACCCTCCCACCCCTCCGCGAACGCCCGGCGGACATCCCCCTGCTCGCCGGTTTCTTCCTCCGGCAGTACCAGGAGCGGAACCGGCGGAAGGGACTCCTTTTTTCGGAGGAGGTCCTGCGGGCCTTTCTCTCCTACGCCTGGCCCGGCAACGTGCGGGAACTCGCCCACGTGGTGGAATCCGCGGCGACGCTGACCCCGACCCCCGTCATCACGCTGGAGTCCCTCCCGTCGCGGGTCTCGACGGGCGTCCGCGATGAGCGCCTCCTGGAGCCGCTCCTGCCCCGGGCCGGCCACGGCGGGCTGCTCCCGCTGGACGAGGTGGAGCGGATCTACATCCTTCACGTTCTCAAGGAAGTCGAGGGGAACAAGTCCATGGCGGCCCGGGTCCTGGGCCTGGACCGGAAAACCCTCCGCCTGAAGCTGAAGCAGTACGGTTACGACGCGGAGGATGCCGAGTAGAGCTGATCCGCGAGTTCGAGAATCAGCCGGGAGTCCCGGAGCCCTTCCAGGAGGTTGGCGGGGATGCCCTCGATCCCGTTGAAGGCGCCCAGGAACGCCCCCGTGAGGAACCCCAGGTTGTCCGCGGCGTCCCCGGCGTACACGACCCTGGACACCGCCTCCGCATAGCCCCTCGGGTGTTTCAGGAAGGTGAAGAGCGCCGAGAAGAGGCTTTCCAGCACGCTGTACCCCGTTCCGAGCTCCTGGAGGCCCTCCTCCATGGAAGACGGCAGCAGGGTGACGACCCACTGGAGGATCTCGTCGAAAGAGGGGTCGAACCGCTGCATCTCCCGCCCGGTTTTCCGGACGGCGGGGACCAGCTCCTCCTCCCCCTTGCACTGCATGATGTTGTGCAGGAGCATGCTGAAACACTGGCACGCACTCATGACGCGCGACTCGCGCAGGATGATCCGGGCCAGCGAGAGCACCTGCTCGAGGGACCCGTCCAGGTTCCGGTGGAGAAAGAGCACGGACGGCGGCACGAAGGCCAGGGGCTTGCTCCCGTCCTGGTACCCGCCGGACTGGTGCCAGGGGGCGCCGTCCCTCAGGCGCCGGCAGGCGGCCAGGATTGACCGCCCCGGGGTGACCCACCCCTCCTCCTGGTAGAGGCGCACCATGGCCTGGGCCACCCGGTCGGGGTCGATGGCCTTCCGCTCCAGGATGGTCTCGATGACCATCATCATCAACTGGGTCTCGTCCGTGTACTGACCCTTGTCGTACTGGGCGTTGACGTGTCCCTCGGGGGCGCGCTGGAAGTGGGGAACCGGTTCGGGGAAAGACTCCCTCACGACCTGCGGGTGAAGGAACTGGTACGGCATCCCCATGGCATCCCCGATGGCGGCCCCCAGGATAATTCCCCGGAACTTCGAGCGGTCAAGTCGTCTTCTCATCGCTCACCTCGCTCCCGCAGAATTCTCGCGTTGCTCCGCCGGCCGGGAGGCTTTCCCCGACCCGCCGGACGCCGCCCCGGCTGCTGCCGCTTCGACGGGCGAGCCGGCGGGGGTCACGGGACCCTCGTGCTTGCTGCCGGCCGCGGCGCCCTCCTTCCCCGCGGCGTATCCCGGGTCGGCCCCCTGGGCGGGGCGCGTGTCCTGGAAGACAATCTCGTCCGGCAGGGCGTAACCCAGACGCTTCCGGATCTCGAGCATGAGTGTGGCCGGATCGTCCTGCAGCTTGCGGTTGCGAGCCTTCAGGGCCTCGTTTTCGGCCTCCAGTTCGGCCTTGCGCGCGGCGTAGGTCTGGTACTCCGCGTCCTTGGCCTGGAGGCGGAGCAGGCCGTGCTGCCCGACGACGGCGAAGACGGCAATCACGCCGCTTCCCACGATGAGGGCGATGAACGCGATTTCCTTCTGGATGGACAATTTTCTCGAAGCCATTTCACGCCACCGAACGATCCTGATTCATTTTAGCGCATAAGGCTTGCAAATGCAAAGCGAATACGGCGTTCCACCCGCATTTTAACGGACGGGGGCCGCTTTTGAATTGATTTCGGCCGCCCCGCGTTGTATATTGCGCGGCTGTCGCAAGGAGCTGGAGCATGGAAGACAAGCAGTCGATCCTGAAATCCCAGAACAACAGCGTCGAGCAGTTTCTGCTGAGCCCCAGGGTCCGGAAGGTGCTCGGGTTCTTGTCGCGTCGGAACCGCAACGGCGGGACCCTCCTCGAGAGACTCATGTACTCTTACGAGAACCCCTCGGCGCCCCTGTGGGACCGGCTCCGGTTCTACCCCTTCCACACGGTGATCGAGCACCTGCTCACCCAGCGGAAAGCGAACGCGGAGATGACGAAGTTCAAGCTCTTCCACCACCGCCCCACGCTGCGGGCCCTGGTCAACACCTCCCGGAGCATCGGGGAGTTCGGCCTCGTCACCCCCCAGAAGTTCGCCATGCCCCTCATGGTGGTCTGGAATTTCACCCAGGCCTGCAACCTCAAGTGCCTCCACTGCTACCAGGACGCCTGCGCGAAACCCCTCCCCGACGAGATGGACCTGGAACAGAAGCTCCGCGTCATCGACGAGATGGCGGACGAGTACGTCCCCTTCCTGGCCCTCGCGGGCGGCGAGCCCCTGATGGGGAGAAACTTCTGGGAAGTCCTGAAGCGGTGCAAGGAGCGGGGCATCCACGTCACCGTCGCGTCCAACGGGACCACCATCACCGAGGAGACCGCGGCCCGGCTGGTCGAGTACGGCGTCAAGTACCTCGAGGTCAGCATCGACTCCGCCAGCCCCGCCAAGCACGACGAGTTCAGGGGCATCCACGGCGCCTGGGAGCGTTCCGTTCGGGGGATCCGCATCGCCGCCGCCACCCCCGGGCTGCGGGTGGGCTTGGCCACCTGCATCTCCCAGTCGAACGTGGACGAGGCCGAGGACATCATCCGGTTCGCGGTGGACCTGGGTTGCGCCACCTTCGTCCACTTCAACTACATCCCCGTCGGCCGGGGGACGAAGAACGACATCAACGACCTCTCCCCCGCCCAGCGCGAGGACCTCCTGAAAACCCTCCAGCGGTGGATGGACCGGAAGGAGATCAACATCATGAGCACGGCCCCCCAGCTCGGCCGGGCCTGCTTCCAGTACGCCGAACTCGAGGGGCGCATGGCCCTCGGCCACGCCGGCTCGGCCCCCGGTTCCAAGATCCGGGTCCTGGCCAAGTACATCGGCGGGTGCGGGACGGCCCGCTGCTACTGCGCCATCCAGCCCAACGGCGACGTGACCCCCTGCGTGTACATCCCCCACCGGCTCCTCGGCAACCTCAAGGAGAAGACCCTCCGGGAGATCTGGCGCGGCAACGTCTACTTCGACACCCTCTGCAACCGCGACAATCTGAAAGACCACTGCCAGGTCTGCGATCACCGCAGCGTCTGCGGCGGCTGCAGGGCCCGGGCGGACGCCTACCTGGGAGACATCCTCGCCGGCGACCCCGGCTGCATCAACAACCAGGCCCTCTGGGACCGCCTCTGCCAGGACTCCGACGAAGCCGCCGTCTGATCCCCGCCCGGGGTTCAAGTCCCGCCCAGCGTTCCCGGGCGGCGCACGCTTCCACGTCCGGCAGGCGCAACAGCACCTCGGAAACCGGCAGCTTCTCCCGGGCCAAGCGACCCGGTTCCTCTTGACAAACCCCAGGGACAAGGCGCGCAGGCCGCCGGAGCGCCGTCGGAGGGGGACCACATCACCATCGCGGGGGATGCAAGGTCGCCAGACGGGGGCACCGCTCCCGGAGCACCGGGTCTCCGCCCCCCGTCACTCTCCCCCCGCCGCTCCGGAAGCCTGCGCGGCGCGGTCAAAGCGGCGCTCCGCCAAACCTGCGCGCCGCACGGGGCTGGCCCCCTCAGGACGGTGTACCGGCCCTTGCACGTGTCGGTGTCCGAAAGCCGTAAGCGTGTAACATCTGTAGCGGGGGCGGCGGGGGCGCCGTCCAATTGACCAGAAACCGCATTTTGCAACTCCTTCTCTTCAAATCGGTTGCGAATTCGTTTCCGGCGAGAAGGCTTACTACGCTCACGCCCTCCCCCGTCCCGATCCCCGCAGGGGATCAATCTGTGTAGAAAGGGCGGTTTTTCTGGTAAAATCCGCCCCGCGCAGGCACCAGGCGGAGGGTGCTGAGCCTTTAGATGGCGTGAAGGCGCCGTGATGAAACCAAGGCGAGAAGGGACAAAGGGGCCAAAGGGACAGGCTGAGCCGACGCTGCAGGAGGACGTTGATGGGGCATGCCACCCAAGCAAGCGAATTGTCGGCACACCCTCCGAGCCTTCAGCCTGACAGGCTTCAGCCAAACCACCTTCAGTCTGACCGCCTTCAGCCTGGATCCTTTCCCCATGATCAGTCTCGGAGGTATCCATGAACGTGCTCGTCCTTTACTTCTCCCGCAGCGGCAACACCGCCGCCCTGGCCCGCGGGGTCGCCGACGGGGCCCGGTCCGTCGCCGGGGTGGAGGCCGTCCTCCGCACGCCCGACAATGTCACCCGGGAGGATTTCCTGGCAGCCGGCGCCCTGGTGGCCGGTTCCCCCGTCTACTTCGGCGGCATGGCCGCGGACCTGAAATCGATCTTCGACCGTTTCGTCGGGCTTCGGAAACAGATGGAGGGCAAGGTGGGCGCCGCGTTCGCCACGTCCGGGGACGTCTCCGGCGGCAAGGAGACCACCCTCCTCTCCATTCTCCAGGCCATGCTGATCTTCGGGATGATCGTGACGGGCGACCCCCTCGACGCCACGGGGCACTACGGGGTTTCCTGTGTCGGCGCCCCGGGGGACCGGGACCTGGAAAACGCCCGAAAGCTCGGCCGTCGGGTGGCGCAGGTGGCGCTGAAGCAGGCGTCGGGGGTTCCCGAAGGCTGAGAGTCCCGCTCTCCGGGGGCCCGTCGGAGCCGCAGCCGTCAGGGAGAGGTAAATCACGGGAATTCTATTGTTTGCTAACGCGCGGCGCTGAGGGGCGGGGAGTGGTCGGGTCACGCACCCCACGGGAGGGAGGGGATTCTCACCCCCGCGCCGGGACGGTGGGTGCGAACCATCCCGCGCCGGGACGGTGGGTGCGAACCACCCCGCGCCGGGACGGCGCGTGCGAACCATCCCGCGCCGGGACGGCGCGTGCGAACCATCCCGCGCCGGGACGGCGCGTGCGAACCATCCCGCGCCGGGACGGTGGGTGCGAACCATCCCGCGCCGGGACGGCGCGTGCGAACGGTTACTCCCCCCGCACGCGGGAGGGGAGCATGCCGTAGATCTTCCGGAACACCCGGCTGAAGTAGACCGGGTCGGAGAAGCCCAAGCGGTGGGTCAACTCCCGGACGGTGGGGGGCGGTTCGCCCTCGGAGAGGAGCCGGAACGCCCGGTGCATCTTCTCGTGGGTGAGGGCGTCGTGCACCGTGATGCCCCGTTCCCGGTGAAACCGTTCGGCGAAGTGGGTCCGGCTGTAGTGAAACGTGTCGGCCAGGGACTCGAGGGTCAGGTTCCGCAGAACTTCCTCGGGGCACTCCTTCAGGTACCGTGCCGCCTTCCCGCCCAGGTCCTCCGCGGCCATGTCGGACTCGACGCCGTCCACCAGCGCTTCGACGTCGCGCAGGAACGCGGCCCCGCACGCCGCAGCCTCCGTCTCCCCGCGCCACTCCCAGGGGAACCGCGCCTTCAGGCGGGCGACCCGGTCGGGGTCGGCGTCGCAGAAGCCGTGGAGAAGTGCGTCCAGGATCGCCTCGAGGTGGGACCGCAGTTCGGGGGACCGTTCCGGGAACTGCCCGGCGAGAAAGCCGACGCAGGTGGACAGCTCTTCCCGGAAGGCCTCCCGGCCCGCCATGAAGTACTTGCGCGTCAGGAACCGCGCCATGTTGAGGGTCCGGGTCAGGTATCGCTGCATCGGCGCTCCTTTGATCGTTGATTCGACGGTCGAAGGATAGCCCCCCGCCGCGCCCGAGTCAAGATTGTCAGCACCGCAAGAAGTCAATTCAGCCACAAAGAACGCATGGAACGCGAAGAAAGAAAGGCCTTAAAAATACATTGAAATCTATGTTTTAGGACTTTCCTTGCGTGTCTTTGCGTTCTTTGTGGCTTGTGGGGTCCGGACTGGTTGCGGAGAAGTCAAGGCAATGGCGGGATCGCCAGGCAAGCCGCGATTTCCTCCGGCGTCTTCAGGCGGTCGGCGGGGTTGCGGGCGATCAGGCGGAGCGCGAGATCGGAGAGGGCCCCGGGAATGGCCGGGTCGATCTCGGACGGCGCGACGGGGGTCTCGCTGAGAATCGCGTAGAGCATGGCGGCAGGGTCATCCGCGTCGCCCGCGAAGGGGGGCGCCCCGGTGAGCATCTCGTAGAGGATTACGCCGAGCGCGTAGAGGTCCATCCCCGCGTCCTCCCGACCCGCGCTCCCCAGGTACTCCGGCGGGAGGTAGGCCACCGTGCCCGCGGGGATCGCCTGGCTGGTTCGGGTCCGATGGTCGGACAGTCGCGCGAGGCCGAAGTCCAGGACCTTGATCCGGGACCCGTCCCCGTCCGCGTGCCCTCCCTCCGCATCCAGCACGAAGACGTTCTCGGGTTTCAGGTCCCGGTGCGTCACCCCCGCTTCCCGGATTGCCCGGACGGCCTCGATGAGTTTCCGGAAGATGTCCAGGGCCCGCCCGGGGGGGATGCCCTCGGGACCGATCAGCGCCCGCAGGCTCCGGCCCCGGCAGAACTCCATGGCGTACCAGAGCCGCCCCTGGTCCTCCCCGCGTTCGAAGACCTTGACCACCGCCGGGTGGTCGATCCGCTCGCACGCGAGCCCCTCGCGGACAAAGCGGTCCCGGGCCACGGGGGTGTCGGGGCTCGTGTCCAGGACCTTCACGGCGGCCTCGGCGCCGGTTTTCCGGTGTACGGCCCTCCAGACGGTCCCCATGCCCCCCCTCCCCACGGTCTCCAGCAGCCGGTAAGGCCCCACATGGTGGGTGGAACGCCATTCCCGGACCATGCCGTGCAGCCGGACCACCATGCGCCTCCCCACCAGCACGAGCCCCACGGCCACCGCCAGGATGAGGGCCTGGAACCATCCCCGTTGGATCAGCGGGGCCTGTACGGTGAAGCGGAACACCGCCCCGTCCGGCCCCCAGGCGCCACCGGGAAGGCGACCCTGGACCCGCAGGGTGTACTCGCCCGGGGGCAACGCGGCAAATCGGACCTTCCGGTCGGTGAAGGGCTCGGACCAGTCCCGATCGAAACCCTCCAGCCGGCTCCGGAAGCGGAGTTGTTCCGGGGCCCGGAAAAACAGGGCCGCAAAGCGGAACTCGAGGTCGCGGACCCCGGGCGCGAACACGTCCTGTCCCGGGGGGACCGGCTGGTCGTCCGCCAGGATTTCCACGATCAGGGGAGGTGGGGAAACCGGGACGGTCTCGGCCCGCTCGGGATGGACGACACAGAGCCCGCGGATGGTGCAGAACCAGAGGCATCCATCGGAGGTCCGGCACCCGCCCGGAAGGCACTCCAGGCTGCGCACCCCGTCCTCCGTCCCGAACCGGGTGCACTGCACGGCCGCCCCCGGCCGTTCGGCAGCCGCCTCGAGCTGTGCCCGGCGTGCCCGGAAAAGTCCCTGGGGCGTGGCCATCCACAGGCAGCCACGGCCGTCGTCCAGGATGGAGAGGATTGTGTCGTGCCACAGGCCCTGCCGCGTCGTGACGTTCCGTGCCACGCCGTTTCGGCAGCGGAGGAGCCCGGCGCCCCGCGTCCCCGCCCAGACCGTGCCGTCGGCGTCCACGAGCAGGCAGTCCGATTCCTTCCCTTGCGCCTCGGGCGGGACGGGGACCGCTTCGACGACCCCGGACCGGAGCCGCCCGAGCCCCCCGCGGGTGGCCGCCCAGACAGCCCCGTCGGGCCCGCCGGCGAGGTCGTTGACGCTGCGGAAGGGCGGCGCCTCGGTGAGGGGGCCTTCCCGGAGCACACCGTTCTGGAAGGCCAGCACGCCCCGGGTGGCGGTGCCGACCCAGAGGGTCCCCATCGGGTCGCCGCACAGCGCGTGAACGACGTCCGGGGCCTTCTTGCCCGAGGGCTCGACGACGGGCTCGAGCTTCTGGTCGTGCGCCCGGATCAAGCCTCGCCGGGTGGCCAGCCAAATCGTCCGGTCTTTCCCCTGGACGACGTCGTAGACCCACGTCCCGGCAAGGTCGACGGCCTTGTAGGCCACAGCCCGGCCGTTCTCGATCTTGTTGAGACCGTTGTCGGTCCCGACCCAGGCCCCGCTCCGCGTCCCCTCGGCCACGCACAGGACGCGGTCGCTCTGCAGTCCCTGGCGACGGGTGAAGGGGATGAACATCGTGTCGCGCAGCCGGGTCAGGCCGAGGCGGGTCCCCACCCAGAGGTTCCCTTCCCCGTCCTCGAGGAGCGAAGTCACATGCTCGTCGGGCAACCCGTCGGCCGCGCCCAGGATCTCCATGCGCCCATGGTTGACCCGGACCACCCCCTTGCGCGTGCCGAACCAGATCATCCCCAGGCGGTCCTCCAGGATGGGGAAGGGCGCGGTGGAGGCCTGCATGTCGCCGGGCGTGAAAAAGGAAACCTCGTAGGAGACCCCCCGGGGCTCCCGAACCGAGACGGAGTGAAGCAGGTCGCCGTAGGTCTCGTCCACGCTGGAAACGGAGTAGCCGGTCCACAGGCCGCCTTTCCGGTCCCGGAGCGCCACCCTGAGGCACGCCGCCGGTCCGGGTTCCTCGGGGACGAAGGGGTGGGCCGGTCCGGTGCCGAGCCGCGTCAGGGCGCCGTCCGCCGTGCCCACCCAGACGCCCCCGGCCGGGTCCCCCCAAAGGCCCGAGACGAGATCGGACGGGAGGCCGTCCCGCCGGGTGTACCGGCGCATCGACTCCCCCACGAGACGGTAGACCCCCCGGTCCGACGTCCCGGCCCAGAGGTCCCCCTCCCGGTCCCGCGCAAGGGCCGTGATGGTGGTCCCGGGTTTTCCCGCCTCCCCGGCCATGGGGACCAGTTTCCCCTGGCGCCATCGCAGCAGGCCGCTGCCCCGGGTCCCGACCCAGACCCCGCCGCCCGGTTCGGGTTCGAGGGCCGTGACCTGCCGGACCGGGTTCCGGGCGTTGTCGTCCACAGAGAAGGGGTAGAAGCGTACGCCGTCGAAGCGGCAGAGCCCGTCGTCGGTCCCGACCCAGATCCAGCCGTCGGCCGCCTGGGCGAGGGCCCGCACTGCCCCCGTCGGCAGGCCGTCATCGGGCCCCCAGGTCCGGAACCCGTACTGCGAGACCTGGCGCGCGGGGTCGAGCGCCGGCAGCTGGCCGGTCAGTACCGTCAGCAGCACGGCGCGAGCCGCCAGCCGGACAAGCCCCCGGCCGCACAACGGCAGGGCCCATCCGGCCACCTTCCGGGTGGAAAGGCCCCCGCCTCCCCCCCAGGCACTCGCAGCACCTCTGGAATCCGGTCGTGTCATGGGTGCCACCATAGCACCCCGACGAACAGCCGTCAAGTCGAGGATCCGGGGGGCCCCGCTCCGGGAGGAGACGGCAACCCGTGGTGGTTTGGCCACATCTTTCCATCCGGTGGTGGAGAACCGCCACACCCCCCGGGCATGCGACGCAGGCATCTGTTTGTTTTCAAGCCGCTTGGAAATCGCCTCGTTTGGCCCGGGGATTGCGTAAAGAGTGTTTCGCCTTCGCCCGTGCACCGGCGAAAAGCTCAACGCGCCGAGGATCGAATGACAAGGTACCCCTGCCCGCAGATGACCCTGGGCGGCCCCGTCTCCTTCAACGGGGTCGGCCTTCACTCCGGATGCCAGGTTGCCATGACCATCCACCCCGCCCCGCCCGGCACCGGGATCGTTTTCCGCCGCTCGGACCTGGATGGTTTTCCCATCGAGGCGACGGCCGCTCACATCGCCAACGTGAGTTACGCCACCACCCTGATGAAAAAGGGGGTCCTGGTTTCCACGGTGGAGCACGTCCTCTCCGCGCTTCGGGGTTACGGCGTCGACAACGCCTTCATCGACGTGGACGACATGGAGGTCCCCATCCTGGACGGTTCGGCCGTCCCGCTCCTGGACGCCTTCGACCGCGTCGGCCTCGCGACTCAGCCCGCCCCCCGCCGGACGCTCCGCATCCTCCGGGAGGTGCATCACGAACTCGGGGACAAACTCATCACGGCCTCCCCGTCCGACCGTCTCGAGGTCACCTACCTCATCGACTTCCCCCACCCCCTCATCGGGCGCATGGAGAGAACCTACGTGCCGACCCCCGACGTGTACCGACGGGAACTCGCCCCCTGCCGGACCTTCGGGTTCATCCGCGAAATCAGCCAGCTCAAGGAGAACGGGTTGATCAAGGGCGGTTCGCTCGACAACGCCGTGGTCTTCTCGGACACGGCGGTGCTCAACCCCGGGGGCCTCCGCTTCCCCGACGAGTTCATCCGCCACAAGGTGCTGGATTTCCTGGGTGACCTCGCCCTCGTCGGGATGCCCGTCATCGGACGGTTCTTTGCCGCCCGGGCCGGGCACGGGATCCACGCCGCCCTGGTGCGCAAGATCCTGGCGAACCCCGCCAACGCCACCATCGAAACCGATTCGTCCGACGCACCACCGGTCACCTTCCGCCCGCCGGCCGTCGACCTCCGGGCCCCTGCCCTGCAGCCGGCCCCCTGACTTTTCCGAGGAGTTCCCCATGACCCGAACCGTGTTCAGCCTTCTCCTGGCGTCGGCCCTCACCCTGGCCGCCGTCTCAGCGACCCCCGCCCCGTCGCCGGCGCCGGGCCGCCCGCTCGTTTTCTTCGTCCAGAAGGACATCCGGCCCACCATCGACAACTTCGACTTCGAGGACGGTTTCACCTTCCTGATGAAAAGCCTGCCCGCGGACCGCCAGGTTGTTTTCGTGTCCCTCCTCAACAACATCTACACGGAGGAGTACTCGGGCGCCGCCTCCAGCCTCTCCTGGCCGCCCGGAGGGTTCTACTTCGAGGCCCCTTCCGCCGCCACCACGCCCTACATGAACATCTACCGCTACCTCCGGGACCACTCCATCCAGGACACCACCGTCTTCCTCGTCAGCAACGGTGTGTCCCAGGACCTGATCCAGTACGAGAGTTCCTACGCCAACGACCGGTATTCCTTCCTTCCCGACCGCTTCCCCACCGTCTCGATCCTGGTGGATTACTGCAAGACCTTCCGGGTGCGCATCGTCGGTTTCCTGGTCTGGAAATCCCTGAACATCCTCAACAAGGTGTCGGGCGACGAAAAAGACGATGACTCGGTCTTCAGGGATTCCCTCGTTTACGTCACGAAGGCGACCCGGGGTGAAATCTACTGGAATTTCTCGACCTTCAAGGGCGTCTTCAAGTCCGCGATGAAAAAGCACATGCGAAAATGAGAGGGAATCGCCCGCTCCGGGCCTTCCCGGGTTGAACTTTACCGACTCCGTCGCATCTAACAGACAGCTTCCCCCGCAACCGCGGAGGGGATGTTCCCTTGTTGCCAAACCACGCTATGGAGGAGATGGACCATGTACCGCAAGACCTTCACCCTGATCGCGTTGCTGACCGCCACCCTCGCCTTCTCCCTCGCGGCGGAACCCGCCGCCAAACCCATCATTTTCTTCGTTCAACAGGACATGCGCCCCGGAGTGGACGACTACGGTTTCGAAAACGGTTTCACCTGGCTGGTGAAAAATCTCCCGGCCGACCGTGACCTCGTCTTCGTCTCCTTCGTGAACACCGATTACAAGGAGGAGTACGCCGGGAAAGCGGGAAAACTGGACGGGGTCCCCGGCTCCTTCAAGTTCCGCGCGACGTCCACCGCCACGAACCCCTACAAGACCCTGGCGAAATATCTCAAAGACAAGGGGATCCGGGAAACCACCGTCTACGTGATCGGGGACGGCGTGTCCCAGGACCTCCTCCAGATGTCGGACACGGGGAGCCCCATGGACAATTTCGCCTTCGTCCCCGACCGATACCCTCCCCTCCCCCAGTTGGTGGATTACTGCAAGAAAAACGAGATCCGCCTGGTGGGGTTCTTCGTGCAGCGGAAACCCGTCGCCGTCCGGGCCCCGTCCTTCACCCTTTATCGTGACGCCTTCCTCTACATCATGGACAACACCAAAGGCGAAGGGTACTGGAACTTCACCTCCTTCGAGGGAATCTTCCAGGCCGCGATGAAGAAGTATTTCAAGTGAAGGGGTTTAGGCTGTAGGCTGTAGGCTGTAGGTCCGGAGAAATACCCATCGGGGTCGGAATCGGTATCGGTATCGGTATCGCAATCGGTATCGCAATCGGTATCGCCATCGCCATCGCCATCGGTACAGCCATCATCGCACCCTTCGGGCCAACCGTCCACGGCCATCATTCTGGACATCCCCGCAAAAAGCCCGGATTCTGATCTCACAGAGGCACAGAGGCACAGGGAAGAATCATAAGAATTGTTGATTCTATTAAATACGATTTGCATTTCTCCGTGCATCCGTGCCTCTGTGAGAGAAAAGGACTTTTTGCGGGGGCGTCAAACTTGACGACACCGCAAAAAGTACCATCACCCTCCGGGTGATGTCTCAAACAAAGGCTTTACATACACTTTTCCCTTCGTTTTCCGACGTTTTGCGAACGCATCAAGTATGGGGTTCGATCTCTCGAAAAATCGGTCTGGAGCAGGATTTTCGGCCAAGGCCGTCTTCCTTTGCGGGCGTTGCGCCTGGCGAGAGTTCACGTCTCCCCGCGGGCGACGACGAGCATCTTGGCGGTGGCCGTCGCGAAAACACGCCCCTCGGCGTCGGACACGCTCCCTTCCGTCAGGACCAGGCGCCGTCGCACCTCCAGGACCTTCCCGACGACCCGGCACGTCGCCCCCGTGGGGACCGGGGCGAGGTAGCGCACCGAGAGTTCCACGGTGGCGACGGGGTGACCCGCCGCCATGGCCGCCTTGGCCATGGCCTCGTCCAGGAGGGTGCAGACGATCCCCCCGTGCACCACTCCGGACCACCCCGCGTACCGGTCGGGCACGGCCAGTTCCGCCGACGCCTCCCCTGCCGCTTCCGTCCTGAATTCGAGCCGCATCCCCTCGGGGTTTTCGCTCCCGCACACAAAGCAGCGGCGATCATCCGTAGCCCGCATTTTCCTTCACTCCTTTCGTCCGTCCGACGGGTCCGGATTATCCACCATCCACCCTCCCGCGTCAAGGAAGTCGGATTTTAAGGGCCCAGCCCCTTGGCCCCACGGCGGTCATCCGGTACAATGGCCCTGCCAAGCGGGTTTGGGAGACGCCGTGAACCTGATCCTCGTTGCGTGGAACCTCGTTTTCCTGTTCTGGGCCGCCCTGGAAGCCTGGCGATTCGACCGCCTCCAGTACCGACGCCTCGGCCGGCGCATGTTCAGTTTCGCCCCGGAGAAATTCGCCCTGCCCGACGGCGAACGGTCCGCCCTTCGACGGTTCAAGCTCGCCCTGGTCATTGCTCTGCTGGGGACCGTGGTGGAGGTTGCCGTCTTCACTCTGGCGGAGATGCGGTGAGCCCCGGACTCCCCTTGCCGCCGCCCGTCGGGGCGGGCCTGTTCACAAGGGTGGAAATTCCGGGATCCCCATTGAACTCCCGGCAGGGTGTCCGCGTCTAAGCCCTTGAATGCTGTTGAATGAGGAGGCATTCCATGAAAGCTCGAACCCTGGTCATCCGCCCGATCCTGTTCCTGTCGATCCTGCTCCTCCCGGTCCCGTGGGCGGCGGCGCGGACCCGCCCCGTCACCCTGCCGGAAACGGCCGCCCTGGCCCGTGACGTCGCCGTCGTGACCTGCACCGGCCAATCGGTGAACCAGGCCCCCGGCAACGGCCAACTGGTCTTCACCACCTGGATGTTCCGAAAAGAGTCCGCCCTGAAGGACGGCGGGCTTCCCGAAACCTTCTCCCTGAAGGTGATCGGGGGGACCGTCGGGAAGCTCCGGGTCACCGTGCCGGACGCCCCCGTCTTTCTCAAGGGGAAGCACTACGTCGTCTTCCTGCGCCCCAAGGCGAGCGACCCGAAGGCGTTCCTGGTCTGTGGGGCCTCCCGGGGCGTCCTGGAGGCCCGGAAGACCGCTGCCGGCGCCTGGGAAGTGCAGCTCCCGGCCGGCAAGTCCCCCGCCGGCAAAGCCGCGGCTTCGGCGCCCGGGACGAAGGGCGCGTGGGTCCCCCTCTCCGATTTCACCTCGGCCCTCTCGGTCAAAGGAGGCCGGCCATGAAACTGCGAACTTCTCTCACCCTCTGCGCACTTCTCCTGTTCACCGTCAGCTGCCCGGCTTTCGTGCTCCAGACCAGCGTCTCCACCCTGGACGACCAGACCCGTTTCGTCCACTGGGGCGCCCTGCCCGTGGATTTCCTCGTGGACGGCGGGACCCTCCACGGGGGTGACGGCCTCCCGCTCGTCGTCGCTTCCGTCAACACGTGGGACGACGTCCCCGAGGCCCGGCAGCTCACCGGAAACCTCTACGTCTCCAGCGTGAACTTCACCCTCGACAACCTGGGGATCGACTACGGGGTCATCAACGACGGGGTGAACGAGATCGTGTTCGACGAAACCGGCCAGGTCCTGGACTACTTCGGCCTCGACCCCAACACCGTGGCCGGGGTGGGGATCGTCATCGAGAACACCGAAACCCAGCGGATCACCGACGCCATGCTGGTCATGAACGGGCTCTTCGGGTCGAGCGCCGCCCTGGACCTCCAGTCCACCCTCACCCACGAACTCGGCCACGTGTGGGGGCTGGGCCACACTTTCGTGGGCGCCGTGAACCTCGCCAACACCGCGCCGGGCGCCTTCGCCATCGACCCGTTCTACATTCCCACCATGTACCCCTGGGAGAACCCCGTGGACGACCGCTGGGGGCGCACCCTGGAATATGACGACATGTCCGCCGTGTCGTTGCTCTACCCCGAGACGATCTACAACCCGCCGTACCACATCCCCTGGGGCTCCGAGCTGGGGACCATCCGCGGGCGCATTTTCTACAACGGGCAGATCCCCCTGACCGCCGTCCACGTCAGGGTGGTGAAGAAGAGCGACATCGACCTCCAGGTGGCCTGCCTCTCGGGCTTCCGGGCCGACGGCTCCGGCGAGTTCGAGATCTCGGGCCTCCCGCCGGGCGAGTACCACCTGGTGGTGGAGGCCATCGACGGGCGCGACGGCATCTGGGCCCCCGTCATCGAGGACGACGGGATCGGCGCCTGCTGCATCTGGGGGTTCACCGAGACGACCCTTCTCAACGCCGCCTGGGTCAACATCGCCCAGACGGTCAACCTGCCGCGTTTCGACATCAACCAGCTCCCGCTGGGGGACAACGACACCGTCGAGTTCGGGTTCCCCGACGGCTTCAACTTCACCTTCGCCGGCCGGACCTGCCGGCGCGTCTTCCTGTGCTCGAACGGGTACGTCACCCTCAACCGCTTCGAGGACCCCGACCCGGCCTACACCCTCGCGGGAGCCGACATCCACGACTTCCTCTCCCGCCCCATGCCCAAGATCGCCCCCTTGAAATGCGACCTCAACCCTCAGGGAAACACCCATTTCCTGGTGGATGCCAAGGTGTCTGCCGGCCAGGTCACCTTCTCCTGGCACAACGTGCCGGTCGTCGGGCAGGGCACCATCCCCGTGACCGCCGACCTGGTCCTGCACGGCAACGGCGACTTCCGGTTCACCTACGGCGAGACCGGGGCCGTCACGGCCCTGGTGGGCTACACGGGCGGGGTGTATGACACGGGCGGCCTGGAGACCTCGTTCCCGCTCCACGCCTACGCCAACGGGACGCTGCCCTCCTCCACCCCCGTGGCCCTGTTCGAGATCCTCAACCCCTCCCCGCTCCGGAACAAGTACCTTCACTTCCCGAAGCCCGCGACCTCCCCCATCCCCGTCCGGAACCGGCTGCTCTTCCCCTGGCTCTCCATCAACGCGGACTACGGCATGGGCATCGCCGTCGTCAGCAACTCCAATTACTACTCGTGGCTTCGGATCACGGCCTTCGACATCGACGGCATCCCCCTCCCCGCCGGCACGGGAGCGTCCAACCCGGCGGTGGTGGACCTGGCGCCCTACCAGCAGTACACGGCCCAGGTGGACCAGCTGTTCAAGTTCCCCGGCGGCGCCGCCGACGGGTGGATCCTCGTGGAAACCGACAACCCCGACCCGTACGGGGTCCAGGGCTTCTTCCTCTCCGAGAGCTTCTACAACAACGTCATGGACTGCCTGGACGGCGCCGGGGCCCTCTCCGACACCGCCACCACCCTGTACTTCCCCCGCTTCACGGCGGAGAGCGACGAGTACACGGACGTCACCATCGTGAACCCCAACGCCTTCGCCAACGAGGTTGATCTCTACGTTTACTACGCCGACGGGAGCGAGACCCACCTGGAAGACACGATCCCGCCCAACGGCGCCGCCATCTTCCGGCCCGCCGGCGCGGGGTCCGCCTACCTCATGGCCCGGACCCAGCTTCCCGCGGCCGGTTTCACCGTGAACTTCAACTCCGCCGGCTCCCTGGCGGGCCAGCCGTCCATTTTCCCCTGGGAAGCCCGCAACCTGACGGTGAGCCCCCACTTCGTCCACCTGAACGGGTTTTTCAACTCGCGGCTGGACCTGGTCAACCCCAACGACCAGACCGCCAACCTCACCGTGACCCTCTACAACGCCAACGGGGCCCCGGTCGGACAGCCCAGGAGCTACGCCATCCCCGGCTGGTACAACCGGGTGGTGGACCTCACCCCCGCCGAGTTCGGATTCCCCTCCGCCGGCGTCACCGACGGGTGGGTCCGGGTCAGCAGCGACCGGCCCCTCATCGGCGCCACCACCTTCGGGGACCCGGGTTACCACCTCCTCCAGACCACCCTGCCCCTCCAGTGGCACCCGCTCTACTACAACCTGATGTCCCACGTGGCCCAGGGCATGGCCGGCGGGATCGGTTACGTGACCGGCCTGGCCGTCCTCAGCCTCGAGACCGCCAACGCCGTCCGACTCGACGTCTGGGACCCCAACGGCAACCGCACGGACGACCAGACGGTGACGGAGGGCGCCGGGCAGAGGCGCCTGGGCCTGCTCAACGAGTGGATCACGGACGGGCCGTGGCCCCAGATCGGCGGTTATCTCACCGTCGAGAGCGGCAAGGGCGGATACGCTTACGAGATCTTCAGCACCACCGACTCCCGTTTCTTCTCGGCGGTGCCCGCCCAGCGCTACCTGCCCATCCAGGACGAGACCGACGACGCCAACAACGGCTACCGCGAGACCCCGAACGTTCTTTCCCTGTTCCCCGTCGAGGTCCGCGGCTTCGTCGGCCCCGGGGACTCGGGGTGGTTCTACTTCGACATCGGGGGCGGCTACACCGACACGGTGGAGGACCTCTACCGCTTCCAGGTGCCCCGCACAGGGCGCTACCTCCTCAGCCTCTACCCGGACAGCCGCTACTGCGACATGGACCTCTACCTCTTCGACACGGGCTGGAACGTGGTGGGGTCGGCCCTCAACGGGGTCCCGGGGCCGGAGTACATCGAGGTCGAACTCAACGCCGGGACCTACACCATCGGCGTCAGCCTTCTCGACATCGGCTGGTTCCGGAGCAACGGCTACTGGCTCCTGGTGGAGCCCGACGCCATCAACTGAAGTACGCGCCTCCTGCCGGGAGGCGCTGCACCAAAGAGAAGGGGGGGCGCCATTCGGAGCCCCCTTCTTTATTTACCACCGCCCAGGGGAGCGTTAACTTCTCATGGAAGATCGACAGCCCGCGCCTGGCGGGTCGGGGTGACGGGCTCGCCCCGCTCAGCGCGCCTGGCCTTTCCGGGCCTGCTTCTCCTGGTCCTTCCGGGCCTTTTTCAGGGCATCCAGGTACGGCGCGTAGACCATGGCCTGGAAATACATGTAACAGTATGGGCGTTCCGGCGGCCCCTGGAAAAAGACGGTGTGAACACCGCCCTGGGGAACGTACCCGGCCCGGATCGCATTCTCCGCCTGCGCCTCGAAATCCGACTGCTCGGATGACTGGATGACGATGTAGGATCTCGACATGTTTGGTACCTCCGTTTCCGGTATTGAATTTATATTGCCCCGAAGTCAATTGCCCTCGCCTGAAGGCGAGGGTAATTGACTTAATAGAATCCACAATCCTTCTGATTCTTCTCCGTGCCTCCGTGAGATCACAATCCGGGCTATTGCGGGGTCATCAAGGTTCAATGCCGGAAATGCCGCATGCCGGTGAACACCATGGCGATCCCGCGTTCGTCGGCCGCGGCGATGACCTCCTCGTCGCGGATGGACCCGCCGGTCTGGATGACGGCGACGACGCCGGCGTCGGCGGCGATGTCCACGGTGTCGCGGAAGGGGATGAACGCGTCGGACGCCATGACGGCGCCGGCGAGGGGCTCCCGCGACTTGCTCACCGACAGCCGGGCCGAGTCCACCCGGCTCATCTGGCCGGCCCCGACCCCGAGAAGCCGACCGTCCCGCGCCGTGACCACCGCGTTGGACCGGACGTGCTTGGCGCAGGTCCAGGCGAAGCGCAGGTCGTCCAGCAACTCGGGCGGAACGGTCTTGCGGGTGACGGTCCGGAGGTCCTCCGGTGCGGGCACAACCACGTCCTCCTCCTGGACCAGGGCCCCGAAGGCGAGGGTCCGCACCCGCAGCCCGGCCGGCCGCGGGGACCCGGCGTCGGCGCAGAGAAGCACCCGGAGGTTCTTCCGCCGGCACAGGATCTCCCGGGCCCCGTCGGTGAAGGCGGGGGCCGCCGCCACCTCCACGAAGATCCGGGCGATCTCGGCGGCGCAGGCCTCGTCCACGGGCCGGTTGAACGCGACGATGGAACCGAAGGCGGAATCCGGGTCCGTCCGGAGCGCCCGCAGGAAGGCGTCGCCGGGGTCCCGGCCCAGGGCGGCCCCGCAGGGGTTCCCGTGCTTGACCACGGTGCAGGCGCACCCCGTGAAATCCCCCACCAGCCCGACGGCCGCGTCCAGGTCCAGCAGGTTGTTGTAGGAGAGTTCCTTGCCGTGGAGCTGCTCGGGAAGGGACCAGCGGTGCCAGGCCTCCAGTTCGTCCACGTAGAGGGCCCCGCGCTGGTGAGGGTTCTCCCCGTACCGGAGGTCCTGGTACTTCTGGAGCACCAGGTGGAGGCAGTCGGGCAGGCCCTCCTCCGCGGCCCGGGCGGCGACCTTCTCGTCGCAGCAGTCCAGGCGCGCGTAGTATTCCACGATGTGGGCGTCGTACGCCGAGGTGTGGGCGAAGGCTTTCCGCGCCAGCTCCAGGCGGGTCTGCAGGGTCGTCCCCCCGCCGGTCTCGATCTCGGCCAGCACCCGGGGGTAGTCCGCGGGATCCACCACCACGGTCACGTGGCGGAAGTTCTTGGCGGAGGCCCGCAGGAGGCAGGGCCCCCCGATGTCCACCTGCTCGATGACCGCTTCGACCCCGGCGCCCTCCTCCACGGTCTCCCGGAAGGGGTAGAGGTTGACCGCCACCAGGTCGATGGGGGCGATCCCCATCCGGTCGAGGAGCCACAGGTCCTCGGGGCGGTCCCGCCGCGCCAGGATCCCGCCGTGGATGTTCGGGTGAAGGGTTTTCACCCGGCCGTCCAGGATTTCAGGGAAGCCCGTCAGCTCGGACACCTCGCGGACGGGGACGTCGGCCCGCCGGATCTCCGCGGCCGTACCCCCCGTCGAGACCAGGTCGACCCCCAGGGCGTGAAGCCCGCGGGCCAGGTCGGGGAGCCCGCGCTTGTCCGACAGGCTGATCAGGGCAGTGCGTATCCGGTTCATTCCAGGTCCTCCTCCTCGGTCTTCCCGGTCGCCGGCGCTGGCGGCGGGGTGTAGTAGGGGGTGTTGGTCATGTCGCCCCCGGACTTCCACCAGCAGTACAGCCACAGGTTCGCCACGTCGGTGATGGTGTGGCTGTAGTGAAGGGCGGAGATCCCGAATGCCGGCGACAGGTCGTCGAACGTGGAGGAGTCCCCGCCCTCCCGGTAGATCCCGGCCACCATGCGGGCGTATTTTTCGCACCGTGCGCGGGTTTCCTCCAGGTAGGCCCCGACGTCCCCGTCGACGAAGAGAAGGGGGGAGTGGTCGTAGAACACCGCCACGTACTTGTGGAGGCAGCTGTTCCGGTACCGGGCGAAATCGGCGAACCACCCGGCCTCGAGGCCCTCCCCGAAACGGCTCACGTCGGCGAACCGGGCGGTCAGGCCGGCGATCCGGCCGAAGCGCTTCGCCAGGTCGTCCATGGAAGGCTTCTCGGCGGTGAGGGTCCGGAGCGCGGCCTCGACCTCCGCGGCCAGGGCGCCCCCAACCGCCTCGGGGCCGGGGTCCGGCACGCTTCGGTAACTGTCCAGGATGGCGGCCTGCTGCAGGGTCATCACGGCCCGCAGGGACGCGGGGAGCAGCTTCAGCGGCTTGAGCACGAACTCCTGGGGGTAGCGGGGCCCGGGGCCCGGGGCGGTCGGGGCCGTGGCGAACAGCTCCGGAAGGAGTGCGGCAAGGAGCACCGCAAAGGTGAGGGAACGTAACAGGACACGGGGCATGAAATCCTCCTGGCCCCCGGGGGGCGTCGACATTGCCCCACATTTTAGCAAAAACCGGTTCCAAATCGACACGAGCTTTGCTATAATGCCCGACTTTTGTAAGACCTTTTCCCACGTCGTATGGAGGACGAATGCTTAACTTCATCAGGAAAAAACGAGACAAGTTCAAGTGGGTGCTCTGGATCGTCATCGCCGGCCTCGCCGTCAGCATGCTGATCTTCTTCGTTCCCTCCCCCTCCGGGGCGGGCGAGGGCGAAGAACTCCGGTACCTCGTCAAGATCGGCAGCAAGGAAGTCACCCTGGACGAGTACCGTGTGGCCGTCAACATCCGGATGATCGAGCAGCCGAACCTGCAGAAGATGCCCAACATCCGCCGGAACAAGATGTTCATCAACGACATGCTTCGGCGCATCATCCTCGAGCAGGTCGAGCAGGACGAGGCCGCCCGCCTGGGCCTGTCGGTCACCGACGACGAGATCCGGACCTTCATCGGGAAGCGCTTCTCCGACGACAAGGGCCAGTTCAACTTCGACAACTACCAGAAGACCCTCAACAACTACGGGATCGTGCCGGAGCAGTTCGAGGACCACGTGCGGCGCCTCCTCGTCTCGACCAAGTACCGGGACTTCGTGAGCGCGCCAGCCGCGGTCTCCGACGAGGAGGTCCGCGAGGAGTTCGTCAACGAGAACGACAAGGCCAAGATCCGCTACGTGATGTTCCGGAACACGGACTACTACAAGCAGGCGGTGGTTACCGACGACCAGGTCCGGAAGTACTACGAGGCCAACAAGGACAAGTACAAGATCGGCGAGACCCGCACGGTCCAGTACCTGTTCTTCGACGCCATCAAGGCCGCCGCCCCTCTTCAGATGGCCATCACGGACAAGGAGGTCTCGGATCGGGTGAAGGCCAACCGCGACAAGTACGCGCCCCGCGTTCACGCCGCCCACATCCTGATCAAGATCGACGACAAGGCCTCCGACGCCGACAAGGAAGCCGCCCGGAAGAAGGCCGACGAGGTCCTGGCCAAGGCCAAGGCGCCCGGGGCCGACTTCGCCGCCCTGGCCATGGAGCACTCCCAGGACGAGGGTTCGGGCAAGATGGGGGGCGACCTCAACTACTTCACCCGCGAGACCATGGTGAAGGAGTTCTCCGACGCGGCCTTCGCCCTCAAGAACGGGGAGATTTCCGGCCTGGTGAAGACCAACTTCGGCTGGCACATCATCAAGATGCTCGAGTCGGACGACAGCAAGTACTACAACATCCAGGCCCGCCAGGACATCGCCCGGGAGAAGGCCTTCGAGCAACTCCACAAGCCGGCCCTTCGGGCCATGGAGAAGATCCGCGGCGGGGCGGCCATGGAGGCTGTGGCCAAGGAGTTCGGCGCCGAGGTGCGGACGTCCAAGCCCTTCAACAAGGAGCACATGGACTACACTCTCGGGAACCCCGAGGGTTTCCTGGAGGAGATGTTCAAGTTGAAGGTGAACGAACTGGGGACCCTGGCCCGCGCGCACAACGGCTACCTCGTGGCCCGGCTGACCAGCATCATCCCCGAGCACATCATGCCGATGGACATGGTGAAGAACACCATCACCGAGGCGGTCCGCGACGAGGAGAGCCACAAGCTGGCCGCCGCCGCCGTCCGGCAGTTCCTCGCCGACGTCAAGGCCGCCGGCAACGACTTCGAGAAGGTGGCCGGCGACCGCAAGCTGACGGTGACCACCACCGAACTGTTCAGCCGCTCGGGGCAGATCGACCGCGAACTGGCCGAGTGCAAGGAACTCAAGGTCGAGGCCTTCCGCCTCAAGCCCGGGGACTTCGGCGGCCCGGTCAAGTACCAGTACCGCGAGATCGGCTACCAGGTGCTCGAGCGGGTCCAGCCCGACATGACGAAGCTGCCCGCGGAGAAGGAGAGCCTCCGCACCCGGCTCCTCTACGGCAAGAAGCTCGAGATCTACAGCGCCATCATGCAGAACATCTACAAGGAGTACAAGAAGGACGGCCGGATCAAGATCAACGAGAAGCTCGTGGAGATGATGAGCGGCGAGCAGCAGGAATAACACCCTCCCCCCGGGGCCGGGCCCGCGGCCCGGCCCGCCGGGGGGAGCGCGGTCACCGGAGGCAGGGACATGGAAGGCGCGATTTTCAGCGGCGAAAAGCCCTCGAGCGGCAGCCGGGGGAAACGAATGATCCCCATCGTGGCCGTCGCCGTTCTCATCCTGTGCGTCGTGATCGCCCTGCTGATCCTGTGGCCGAAGATCGCGCCGGGGGAGTCCCCCGCCGCCTTCAGGCAGGGGTACACCGAGTACGCCGGCGTCATCCGGAAGGGAAACCCCGACTACGACATCTACCTCAAGCACCTCTTTATCCTCAGCGCCCAGGGCATGGTGTCGGAGAACCTGCTGGGGCAGAAAGTGGCCCTGGTCTCCGGACGGCTCAGGAACCAGGGGGCCCAGACCCTGGACGTCGTGGAGATCGAGATCACCCTCACCGACTTGGACGGCAAACCGATTCGCCGGTTCCTCCGGACCCCGGTGAAACCGGAACGCCCGGTCCTGCCCTCGGAGGTTCGCAACTTTTCCGTGACCCTCTCGCCTTACCCTCCCGAGTGGACTCGGGCCGTGGTGCAGACGGAGATTCACGGGTTCCGGTACAAGCATTGAGGGGAAGAATTCAGGGGGCAGGAGACAGGCGAAGTGAGAAAACGCCATTCTGACTCTTGTCTCCTGTCTCCTGTATCCTTTCCCCTGACCTTTCTTTATCCCCCCACCTACAGGAGGTATCCATGGACCTTAAAGGCAGCCGTACCGAAGTCAACCTGATGAAGGCGTTCGCCGGGGAGTCCCAGGCGCGCAACCGTTACAACTTCTTCGCCGACAAGGCCAAGAAGGAAGGCTACGAGCGCATCGCCGCCATCTTCGAACTCACGGCCGAGCAGGAGCGCGTCCACGCCAAGAAGTTCTTCTCTTTCCTCACCGGCGGCATGGCGGAGATCACCGCGGCTTTCCCCGCCGGCGTCGTGGGCTCGACCCTGGAGAACCTCGAGGCCGCCGCCGCGGGCGAGCACGAGGAGCACACGGCCCTCTACCCCGAGTTCGCCGACGTGGCCCGGGAGGAAGGCTTCGCCAACGTCGCCAAGGCCTTCGACGCCATCCGGGTCGCCGAGAAATTCCACGAGAAGCGCTACCGCGCCCTGGCCGACGACCTGCGGCAGGGGAAGATCTTCCGGAAGGACGAACCCTCGGCCTGGTACTGCCGGAAGTGCGGATACATCCACGAAGGGCCGGAGGCCCCCGATTTCTGCCCGGCCTGCAATCACCCCAAGGCCTATTTCGAGCTTGCGGAGTTCTAACCCGAAACCGTGACGAACCGAGCCCCGGATCCCGATCGACCCGCCAATCGGGGACGCCTGCCTGGCCCGCCTGACCCGCGGGCCTTTTCTTCCCCGGGGTGCAACGGTTCGCGGCCGTGGACCCGACCGGGAACCCGCCACTGCGGCCGCGGATCTCCCGACGCCGGTGCACAGGGATTCCCTCCCCCGTGAACCCCTGCGGGCACACCGACGTCCATACAGAATAGCTGGGGCGGATTTACAACCGTGCCTCCGTCCCATTCGCAAGAGGGGGAGCGCGTATCCACCGGCTCGCGGAACCGGGCGGAACGGGAAGGTCGGTCATTTTGTGCCGGGCGTCGCCCGCCACGGCTGTGCAGGCCCGCAAGAAAGCGGCCGGCATGAACGGATTGATGCTGGCAAATCTCCCCGTTTCCGAATATCATGGGTTTCTTCGATCCGGAACCGGGCGGACCGGGGGACATCCGGATACGGCAGCACGGGCGGCCCGGCCACCGTGCATCCCACCCCGTCAGGACGAGGCTGCGATGCAACATCTTCGAACCCCCGGGCTCACCGGCAGAACGGCACGGCGAAAGCCGCCCCGGATCCGGTTCGCCGCCGTTGCGCTTTTCGCCGCGATGGTCATGGCCTTTGGCTTGGCCGGCCCCCCCCCGAAGAAGGGTAAAGACGACGCCCCCCCCGTCAAGTCGTCTTCGGCCGTGACCACCCGCTCCGTCCTGGTCTCCTTCGACGTCAACGTCACCGACCGGAAGGGCGGCCTGGTCACGGGGCTGAAAAAGGAGCACTTCAAGCTGACGGAGAACGGGGCCGAGCAGGATCTGTCGGTCTTCGAACCCAACGACGCCCCCGTGTCGGTGGTGCTGCTGGTGGAGTATAGCCGCTCCACCTACTCCATCCTCGAGGACGTCCGCGCCATGGCGTCCTTCCTCGTGCAGAGCCTGCGCCCCGACGACCACGTGGCGCTCGTCACCTTCGGCAGCTTCCCCCAGATCGAGCAGGACTTCACCCTGGATCACAACCTGGCCGAGTACAAGGTCGCCCGACTCCAGTTCACCACCTTCCCCGGCGTCGACCTCTTCCGGGGGCTCGACTTCGTGCTGGACCGCATGGCGGAAGTGGAGGGGAAACGGGCCATCGTCCTGCTCGCCACGGGGCTCACGTCCTCCCCGGCCGGGCTCGACCGCTTCACCAAGCGGGCCCAACTGGCCGGGACCCCCATCTTCGCCGTGTCCATGGGGCGCCACGAGTGGAATGCCCGGGACCCGAACCTCAGCGAGAGCGCCCACGCCATGATTTTCCAGGCCGACTACCGCCTCCGCCGGATCGCCGAGGTGACCAACGGCTCGGTGTACTACCCGCCCACCATCACGGCGTTCCCGGGGGCCGTCAAGGACATCCTGCTGCGGCTCCGCCACCGTTACCTCGTGGCGTACGCCCCCCCGGACCCCGAGGACGTGAAGCGCAAACGCAAGGTGACCCTGGAAGCCTTTTTCGACATCGACCGGGACGGCGAGCCCGACAAGCTGAAAGTCGCGGTGCCCCGCGAGTACACCCTCGAGAGCGCCCGACAGGACTGACGCGCTCGACGCCCGAACCCTGATTTGTGGAGGAACATATGAAACGGCCCAAAACGATCCTCATCCTCGGCCTGGTTCTGGCTTTCGGAACGGCCGCCCTCGCC
This sequence comes from Acidobacteriota bacterium, assembly GCA_018001935.1. NCBI lineage: Bacteria > Pseudomonadati > Acidobacteriota > Acidobacteriota bacterium. Next base: position 196,909 of record JAGNHB010000001.1, on the reverse strand, counting down.
GCGGAAGCCTGGCAGACCAAGCCCTACACCGAGTGGAGCGTCAAGGACGCCACCCGGCTCCTGGACAAGTCCCCCTGGGTCTCCGTCTTCTCGTGGGGAGACACCACCGCCATGCGGAACATCGCCAACGAGGCCGATGACGCGACCATGGGCTCGGAGCGGGAGTGGGTCATCCTGATCACCTCCCGCCTCTTCACGGCGCGGCCGGTGCGGCAGGCCTACGTGGCCCTCCGCGCCAAGGGCGACAAGGCGGCCCTGGAAAAATACAAGGATTTCGCCACCAGCGACATCAACGAGGAGATCATCGTCTCCTGGACCTACGACTCGAAGCCGAAGGGCGTCAGCGCCCTCCGGGACCTGGACGCCCTGGTCCGGTCCGTCTCCGTGGCCGAGCTCAAGCCCTCGACCTTCATCGTCACGGACGCGGGGAAACGGGTCTACATCCAGGACTACCGCCCCCCCACCAAGGACGGCACCGGCGCCAAGTTCTCCTTCCCGCGGACCCTGGAGGACGGCACCCCCCTGATCGACGAGAACACCAAGACCCTTCGCTTCCAGACCGGCTATTTCCGGATCAAGGACCAGGTGATTTCCGTGGACGCCACGTTCAAGATCAAGGACATGGTCTTCGACGGGAAGACGGAGTACTGAGGTCCCGGGGCCGGGGTGGGCTTGCCCGGGTCGAAGCCGGGCAACCCCGGCCTTGACTCGCCTCCGCGTCGGAGGTAACATCCTTCTCTGCATGTTCCCGGCCACGGCACGGTCCGTGGCCGAATTCTTCGCGAGGAGCAACTCGATGAGCATCAGTCGCATGGCCTCCGCCCTGGCGGAATCCCCCACCCTCAAGCTGAACGCCAGGGCGAAGCAACTCAAGGACAAAGGGGAACCGATCATCCACCTCGGCGCGGGGGAACCCAAGAGCAAGGTCCCTCCCGACGCCGTCCGGGCCGCCACCGAGCACCTGGCCACCGGCGAGGTCCGGTACACCGCCTCCGGCGGCACGCCCGAGCTCAAGCGGGCCGTCGTGGGCTACACCGAACGGTGGTACGGGCGGAAGGTGGAGCCCGCCAACGTCCTGATCTCCGGCGGCGCCAAGCAGGCGCTCTCCAACGCGCTGACCACGCTGGTCAACCCCGGCGACGAGGTGATCATCCTCGCCCCTTACTGGGTGAGCTACCCCGAGATGGTCCGCATGGTCTACGCCAACCCCGTCATCGTCCCGCCGACGGAGGGCCGGTTCTACCCCGACGCCGCTGACGTGGAGAACGCCGTGACGGGCGCCACCAAGGCCATCCTCCTCAACAGCCCCAACAACCCGTCCGGGGCCGTCCACCCGCCGGAATTCATCGAGGCGCTGGTGGACCTGTGCGAACGCAAGGGCGTCTACCTGATCATGGACGACATCTACCACCAGCTCATCTTCGACGGGGCCGCCTTCGTCCCGGCGTGGCGTTACGCCCGGCAGGGGGTCGAGGACGGGCGCATCATCGTCGTCAACGGCGTCTCCAAGCTCTACGCCATGACGGGTTTCCGGATCGGCTGGACCGTGGCGCCGAAGGCCCTCGTCAAGATCATGGACAACGTCCAGTCCCAGACCACCTCCTGCCCGTCGGCGCTCTCGCAGACCGCCGCCCTCGGCGCCCTCACCGGTTCCCAGGACTGCGTGACGGCATTGCGCACCGACCTCGAGGCCAACCGGGACATCATCGTCCGTGAACTGCGCAAGATCCCCGGCATCAACGTCACCCCGCCGGGGGGGACCTTCTACTGTTTCCCCGATTTCCGGGCCGTTTGTCCCGACTCCATGAAGCTGGGCGAGTTCCTCCTGGACAAGGTCAAGGTCGTCACCGTCCCCGGGAAGGAGTTCGGGCTGGAGGGGTTCATCCGCCTGAGCTACTGCGGTTCCGCCCGCGACGTGGTGGAGGGCGTGGCCCGGATCCGGTGGGCCGTCGACCCCGACGCCCCCCCGGAGACCGAGATCGGCGGGCACCGCTTCGTCCGGGACTGGGACCCGGCCGGCCTGCGCGGGTAATCGGTGTTTTTCACCCATTCGACAGGGGCATCACCCTTCGGGGCCGTGCCCCGCTTCCTGCGTCGGTTTTCCATGGGCGCGGCGCGCATGGCGACTCACCGTTGATCCCTGCGGGATCGACGATTGAGGGGAAGTCGACGCGTACCTTGTGAGCTGATCCGTTGTCTTCCTGGATGAGATTTGGCTCTCGCGTCCGAAACCTTTTCGTGTGGTTCGTGTGGTTCGTGGTTCATATCGCTTATTTCCGGATCAGGAGCCTTAGATGAAACCCCTCCGACGCATGTTCCCCTACATGCGCCCCTACGTCCACCGGGTGGTCGTCTCCATGGTCCTCCTGGCCATCGTCGGGGCGGTGGAGGGGGTCATCATGCTCCTTCTCAAGCCCATCTTCGACGACGTGCTGGGGACCTCCCTCGTCCCCGCCGAGGTGGCGAAGAAGTACGCCTTCCTGTACAACTTCTTCGGCCTCAGCGGGCCCGACATCTTCCTCAAGATCGCCGCGGCCCTCCTGGCACTCACCCTCATCAAGTGCGTCTGCATCTACTTCGCCAACTACTTCACCGTCTACACCGGGCAGCGCATTGTCCAGGCCGTGCGCAACGACCTTTTCGGACACATCATGTCCCAGTCGGCGGCCTTCTTCGGCAAACGGGAGACCGGCATGCTCATCAGCCGGGTCGTCAACGACGTGGACCGGGTCCAGGACGTCATGTCCCGGACCCTGGCGGACTTCGTCCGGCAGATGCTCACCCTCGTCGCCTTCATGTTCCTGATCTTCTACATCGACCCCCTCCTCTCCACCCTCTCCCTGATCATCATCCCGGTCCTCTCCCTGCTCATCAACCGGATCGGGAAGCGCATGAAGAAGCTGAGCTGGCACTCCCAGGAACTGCTGGGGCGCATGAGTTCCATCATGCAGGAGGACTACTCCGGGTACCGGGTGGTGCAGGCCTTCGGGATGGAGAATTACGAGGTCAACCGCTTCCGGAAGGCCACCCTCGAGCTGCTCCGGTTCAACCTCCGGGTGGGGCGGATCATCTCGGCGAACCCCGCCATCATGGAGATGATCGGCGGGCTCATCTTCATCCCCTTCCTGGTCTACGCCTACTTCAACATCCGCTCCGGGGCCATGACCACGGGTCTCTTCGCCGTGTTCCTCACCTCCCTGATCCGGATGTACGACCCCATCCGCCGCCTCTCCCGCATGCACCTGGAGTTCCAGCAGACCGCCGCCTCCGTGGACCGGATCCTCGAGGTCATGGACACGCGGGAGGAGATCGTCTCCGCCCCCGGCGCGCCCGACCTGCCGCCGGTCCGCGAGGGGGTGGAGTTCCGCGGCGTCTCCTTCCGCTACGGCGACGGCGACCGGGTCCTGCGGGAGATCGACCTGAAGGTGAAACGGGGCGAGGTGGTGGCGCTGGTGGGCAGTTCCGGCGCCGGCAAGAGCACGCTGGTGAACCTGATCCCGCGCTTTTACGACGTGACGGAAGGGGCGATCCTCGTCGACGGTCACGACATCCGGGAGGTGAACCTCGCCTCCCTCCGCTCGCGGATCGCCGTGGTGACCCAGGAGACCTTCCTCTTCAACGACACGGTCCGCAACAACATCCGCTACGGCGCCGGGGAGTGCTCCGAGGGGCAGGTCGTCGCGGCGGCTGAAGCGGCACTGGCCCATGAGTTCATCCTGCGCCTGCCGGACGGCTACGACACCGTCATCGGCGAACGGGGCGCCCGGCTCTCCGGCGGCGAGCGCCAGCGGCTGGCCATCGCCCGGGCCATCCTCCGGGACGCCCCCCTCCTCATCCTGGACGAGGCCACCTCCTCCCTGGACAGCGAGTCCGAGGCCCTGGTGCAGCGGGCCCTGTCCAACCTCATCCGCAACCGGACCACCTTCGTCATCGCCCACCGGCTCTCCACCGTCCGCAACGCCGACCGCATCCTGGTGCTGGACGGCGGCCGGATCGTGGAGTCGGGGACCCACGACGAGCTGCTGGCTTACGGCGAGGTTTACCGTAAGCTCCACCAGATCCAGTTCGCCGGGCAATGAACGCCCCCTGCCCCGCCGAGACCCTCGACCGCTTCCTGGCTTCCCGGGAGGTCCTCACCCTCGCCACGGCCTCGGAACGCGGGCCCTGGTGCGCCGCGGTCTACTACGTCCACCGGCGAAACCGCTTCTATTTTTTCTCCGGCGAAGCCTCCCGGCACGTCACGGAGGCCCTGCCGGGCGGGGCCCGGTGCGCCGCGTCCGTCTCGGCCGGCGGCGGGGCCGACTGGCGGGAGATCCGCGGGGCCCAGATGGAAGGCGCCGTGACCCGGGTCGGCCCCGGGCGGGAGTGGTTCGGGGCGGTGGCGCGCTTTCTCCTGAAGTTCCCCTTCGCGAAAGCCTTCCTCAAGGACCCCGACATCCGCGCCTTCCGGCGACGGGCCGGGCGGGACGTCCACCTCTACCGCTTCGAGGCCGGCCGCGTGGTCTTCACCGACAACCGGGAAGGCTTCGGGAGCGCCGCCCGCCGCGAGTTCCGCCCCGCCCCCGACGGCACCCTGTCGGAGTGCGGCAGCGAGACCTCGAGCGGCCGGTTTAAACGGAAAGAAATCGAAGTGAAGGGTCTCTCGCAAAGACGCCAAGACGCCAAGAAATAACCGTAAAACCGTTTTGACGTGCTTCCGTGTGTGGGGAAATCCGCGTCGGGACGACGCGTACGAACACGCGGCGGGGGAAAACCGTGTCGCGGGCAGCGATCCCGGCCGGCGGCGCGGCAACCCGGTGAAGGCGTGCTTTCGTGCCCCTTGGCCGCTCCTCCGGCGATTAGTTTTTCTTTGCGAGCTTCGCGCCTTTGCGAGATCCAGATCCGGATCGATTCCCACCAGGACGCCAAGCTCGCAAAGGGTCACGACAGCGGTGACGCGGTGTCCAGTGACAAGCGTCAGGCTTTTGGGGCGAGGGGCCCCGTGATCCACCGGCCGTGACGGCCCCAAACCGATGGGTGCAGAAGGGAGGGCTTTCAGCTGGAAGGAGTCTCTGTCCCGGAAGGCAACTCTTTCCCGGATGTAATCTCTATCCCATAGGGATAAAAGATGTTAGACGGCGGGTGTTCCCCCGGCATTTGTGCAGATAAATCTCCGAAACGGTCTCGTCCAGCCTGCGTTAACGGTCTCGCCCAGCCCGCGTAGCGGGTGGTTCGGAAAAAGCCTGGGCCGGCAGGCCCAGGAGGGGGCGATAGGTGAAATTGCAGGAAGCCGCGTAGCAGCGGTGCAAAAACGAACTACTGCTTTCACGGGATTGACCGGACCGTTCCCGAGGTTTACAATAGCTTCATGGACTTGCAGCAGATCGGCGCCCAACTCCGTCCCGTCTTCGAGTCCGGCAAGGCCCGGGAGGCCATCGTGTTCGGTTCCCTCGCCCGGGGAACGGCTGACCGCCGCTCCGACCTCGACCTCCTCGTGGTGGACGACGAGCCCCTCCCGTATCTCCGTCGGCTGGACAAGTACTACGATGCCATCGTCACCCTCCTGCACGTCCCGTTGGACTCTCGTGGGAAGCTGTGGACTCCTTGAACCAGCATGGGCCGTTCACCTATATCACCTGTCTGACCTTGGACACGGCCGCACCGAACCGGATATTCGCGGGAGTGGAGGACAGCGACGGCCTGGGCTTGTTCCGGTCCCTGGACGGCGGCCAGAGCTGGAACCGGATCGGAGAGGATCTGTTGACGACCCAACCCGGATAATCCGGAAGAGAACCACGGATGAACACGGATAAGCGGAAGAATGAACCACGAAAGGCACGGAAGGCAAGAAAGGGATTCCGGGACGCAGGCATGGTGTTCCCGACGGCCCTTATTCCGGCCTAAACCCCTTCAGTCTAAACCGCTAACAGCCTTTTAAAACCACGAAATCCGCGAACAAGGACCGTTCCAGGCAGGGAAATCCGGATCAGGGTGACGACGGGTAGACTTATGAGCGACTGAAAGTCCGAAACCTATCGTCGAGTGAACCCTGACGGTTTGTGCAATCGTTCATCCTGGCGGGCCATGTTGTCGTGATCACTGACGGCGTCTTCGGGCGCCGCTTTTCGTCTCGGGACGGACCCGCCTTCCCCGCACCCTTTCAGGGTGCGTTTCCTACCCGCGCCGCCGCGTTCCGGGGGCGGCGACGCGGGCGCCCTCAACGAGCGGCACGTTGCACCTTCGCGGCCGGTGCCCGCGTCTTGCCCCCGGCTGGAACGCCCCCTCCCCTTCGGGGAGGGTCGGGGCCTTCGAAGCTCCAGCCCCGGTCGGGCGGCTCGAACGTCCGATCCCTGTTAGGCTCCGCGAACGTTTACTCCCGATTTGAATTATGCCCCCCCGCCCCGTTTCCCCGAAGGGGAAAGGCGTTTCAGCCCGGGGCAAGCCGCGGACGCCGGCGATACACAAGCGTCTCGGGAACCGTGACGGGCGTCCGCGTCGCTGCCCCGGGGATTCGTGCGCCCAAAACCTTTCCGACCCCGCCCCGAAGGCGGCGGGGGCACGGCATTGTTCCGATGCCCGGTGGGACCGAAATAACCGTAAAACCGTTTTGACGTGCTTCCGTGTGTGGGGAAATCCGCGTCGGGACGACGCGTACGAACACGCGGCGGGGGAAAACCGTGTCGCGGGCAGCGATCCCGGCCGGCGGCGCGGCAACCCGGTGAAGGCGTGCTTTCGTGCCCCTTGGCCGCTCCTCCGGCGATTAGTTTTTCTTTGCGAGCTTCGCGCCTTTGCGAGATCCAGATCCGGATCGATTCCCACCAGGACGCCAAGCTCGCAAAGGGTCACGACAGCGGTGACGCGGTGTCCAGTGACAAGCGTCAGGCTTTTGGGGCGAGGGGCCCCGTGATCCACCGGCCGTGACGGCCCCAAACCGATGGGTGCAGAAGGGAGGGCTTTCAGCTGGAAGGAGTCTCTGTCCCGGAAGGCAACTCTTTCCCGGATGTAATCTCTATCCCATAGGGATAAAAGATGTTAGACGGCGGGTGTTCCCCCGGCATTTGTGCAGATAAATCTCCGAAACGGTCTCGTCCAGCCTGCGTTAACGGTCTCGCCCAGCCCGCGTAGCGGGTGGTTCGGAAAAAGCCTGGGCCGGCAGGCCCAGGAGGGGGCGATAGGTGAAATTGCAGGAAGCCGCGTAGCGGCGGTGCAAAAACGAACTACTGCTTTCACGGGATTGACCGGACCGTTCCCGGGGTTTACAATGGCTTCATGGACTTGCAGCAGATCGGCGACCAACTCCGTCCCGTTTTCGAGTCCGGCAAGGCCCGGAAGGCCATCGTGTTCGGTTCCCTCGCCCGGGGGACGGCTGAACGCCGCTCCGACCTCGACCTCCTCGTGGTGGACGACGAGCCTCTCCCGTATCTCCGTCGGCTGGACAAATACTACGATGCGATCGTCACCCTCCTGCACGTCCCGTTGGACCTGTTCGTCTACACCTCGAGAGAGTTCGAGGAAAATCTGGAACTTCCCTTTTTATCGAGGGTGATAAAGGAAGGTCAGGTGATCTATGAGCCTTGAAAAGTTGCGCAAGGAAGCCGCCCGGTGGCTGTCACAGGCTCGTGCGGACCTCCGTGCCGCGGAGGTCTCCCGGCAGGCCGGTTGTTTCGAGTGGGCGTGTTTTCAGGCTCAACAGTGCGCAGAGAAAATCCTGAAAGCGTTCTGGATGCATCACGGCATCGACCCGTGGGGGCACTCGGTCCTGAAACTGATGCAGGACTTTCCGGACCCGGCCTTGCGCGACAGCCTTCTCAAGCCGCTCCAGGGCCACGCCCGCCTGCTCGACAAGCTGTACATCCCCACCCGCTACCCCAACGGGCTTCCGGACCTGACTCCATCCCAGGTCTACGGCGATACCGACGCGGAACAGGCGATCCAGGCCACGACAGGCATTCTCAAAGACCTCGAGGCGGCGCTCCTGCCCTGAATCCACCTTTACCAGGGCTAACCCCAAAGCGACAAAGAAAAGAAATCCCAAAAAGAAACCAACCCTTTCCATATTCATCGTTTGTTTCATTCTTACGATGGGGATAGCGGCACTGCAGGCCGAAACAGGCCTGCACTACAACACACCGGATTCACCCGGTGTCAGCAACATCTGCGTTGATCCCGACGCCTATGCGGTCTACATGTCGATACTCCCGACCTGACGTGATTTATGCCGGATCCTTCGGGGATGTCTACAAGAGTGCCGATGGGGGGATCAGTCCCGGGGCAAGCGAAGCGACGCCCCGGGACCGAACGCCCCCCCCACTGAATCGCGCCCTGGAAGGCGCACGGGGAGTTCGGCAAGACCTCGTGCCCGGAAAATCCCACACAGGAAGCCAACCCACTCCCCCCGCCGCCTTCGGGGCGGGGGAGATCTCTTACCCTGCCCTCGCCCCGGGGCGGCGCCGCGGACGCCGACGTTTCCTGCTTAACCCTAACACTTCCCTTGCGTCCGCGGCTTGCCCCGGGCTGGAATGCCAATCCCCTTCGGGGAATCAAAGAGAACGGATGGATCTCCAAAAATCTGATCTGCCTGCCAGAAAATCACCAAACTCCAAACACCGCGTTGCGCGCCGCGGTCGCCGTCTCCATCAGGTCATGCATGGCGCGCCACCCGGCCAGGTCGTCCGGGGCGGGCGCCACCCGCTAGTACCCCTTGCTTTTGCCGTAGTTTTTCAGGACTTTCCGGGCGGCTTCCGAGACGGTCGAGGGGACCCAGATGTCCCGGTCCGCCGGCTTCTGGGCCGAAAAGGGGAGGAAGGAAGACAGGACCGCAAGGACCATCACAGCGGGAAAAACGACCCGGTTGACTGATGAATTCATTTCGTTACACCTCCGTGAGACTCCAACAATTTGACGACCTTTTCGCTGCGGATCCTCCACAGGTCCTCCCGATTGGCCTCATTCCAGGCCACCGCCCCCGTGAGGGCCTGGCCGGTGTCGAGGTTGACGGCATCCGTGAATCGACCACCCCGCGCGATTGCCAGGATCGTCTCGTCCCGGCTCAGGAACAAACGGGGGTTAGACGTCAGTGACCCGTCCTCTGAATAGTCGAGAGGCGGGCTCCCGTATTCCTTCTTCCACAAGGGGTTGAACAAAGTCGTTCTCGTGCTGTGGAGAGTGTAGACCCAATCGGTCGGGGTATCGTCACGGGCCAGAAGGAAGTATTGGGAACGACGCTTCGAATAGACGGAATCGAGCGGCCAGCCGGAGAGACCGCTGGGGATGAAGGCATGCACGAAAAACAGAAGAATCTCCGCGGTGAGGATGATCACGGGTGTCAGAACAAGTCGGAAAAGTGCCTTCCCGGGTTTCTCGCGCAGGAATAGACGGACGATGGCAGAGAACCAGAGGACCGCCACCCCCGTCCTGATCATGAGGAAGAGTCCGGACATGTAGTATCCGCTGATCTGATGACTGGTCATGACTCTGCTCAGGACGAACTTGACGATCAGTTCGACGAGGCCCAGCACGAAATAGATGAGGCAGATATCGAGGATCCCCCGGTTGGACAGGAAATCGTTCGAGCGGTCCGTTTTCGGGAAGTGAGCGGTCATCCTTGAAATCCTCCCGGGAAGAGTGCGGAACCGCGTTTCCCAGCCAAAGCAACAACCGCTTACTTCGGCCTTCGGGCTCGCCGGGGAGGTCCGTCGAAGCCATCCTCACCTCTCGGCCCAGGGCAAGGTTCCCTCACTGCGGCAGGTGGATCACCCGGGGGAAGCGGGAGGCCACCGGGGGCGAATGGGTGACGCAGAGGACGGTCTGGTCGCGGAAGAGGACGAACAGGTCGTCCAGGATCGCCTCCTCCGTGGTCCGGTCGAGGCCGGACGTGAACTCGTCCAGGATCAGGACGGCCGGCTCCCGGACCAGGGCCCTCGCCAGCGCCAGCCGCTGCGCTTGACCCCCGGAGAGGGTGACGCCCCGGGGCCCCAGGGGCGTGTCCAGCCCCCGCGGGAGCGCCTCGACCACCTCCTTCAGGCGCACCACGTCGAGGACGGCCCAAACCCGGTCCTCGGGTACGGCGTGCCATCCCAGCGCGACGTTTTCCCGGAGGGTCAGGTCGAAGAGGTTGGTCCGCTGGCTGACGTAGCCGAAAAAGCTGTAGAAAAAGGCGGGGTCGTAGCTCCCCACGGGTTTCCCGCCGAAGCGGATCTCCCCCCGGTCCTGCTCGTAGAATCGGAGCAGCAGCCCCATCAGCGTGCTCTTGCCGGCCCCGCTGGCGCCCATGATCGCCACCTTGTCGCCGGGCGGGACCCGGAGGTCGAAGCCGTCCAGGATTTTCGGCCCTTCGGGGAACTGGAACGAGACCCCGCGGAACTCGATGCCCGTATCTTCGGGAGTCTCGTCCGGGTTCACCCGCTCGGGGGCGCTCTCCTCGGGGAAGTCCAGGACCTCCCCGATCCGCCGCAGGGACGGAACGGCCTGGCCGAAACCACCCAGACCGCCGAACAGGAACTGGATCCGTCCGGCCAGCTGGGCCAGGTAGGCGTAAAACCCCGCCAGCATGCCCACCGTCACGTCCGTCCCCCCCGCGCAGTACAGGAAGCAGCCGGCGATGAACGGGGCGAGGACGAGCAACTGCGAGAGGACGTCCAGCCCCCCCCACATCCACTCCCCGAAAACGTTGGCCTGGACGTTCGCCTCGGCCAGGGGGGCGGACGTCCTCTCGAAGCGCCTCAGGGCGCTGCGCTGCTGCTGGAAGAACCGGACCTCGCCGTGCCCGCCGAGGATGTCCAGGAGGACCTCGTTCTGCTCCGAGAGCCGGTTTTTCGCCGTTTCGGACCGCCGCGTCAGCGGGCGGTTCATCCGGTCGGCAAAAACGTAGCACGGGGCCAGCATCAGGAGGGAAAACAGCCCCAGGCGCCAGTTCCAGGCCAGCATGAACGCCGCGGTGGCGCCGACGTAGATGAGGTAAGACACGGAACGCAGCAGGTTGTGATAGAAAAAGGCCGAGGCGAAGTCCACGTCGTGCACGATCCGGGTGAACAGGTCGCCCGGGGTGAAGCGCAAGAAGAAGCCCCGGTGCTTGTTCAGGACCGTCCCCAGCAGGCGCAGGCGGAGGTGGAGGAAGATCCCCTCCACCGCCGCGTTGGACAGGCGGGCCTGTACCGCCCAGAACGCGTAGGAGAGCCCGTAGGAGGACACCAGAAGGACCGTGGCCACCCAGAGGGCGTTCAGGTCTTTCCCCGGCAAGGCCCGGTCGATGATGAGCCCCAGGAACAGGGGCCCCAGGAGGTTGACGTTGGTGGCCAGCCGCAGGGCGAAGGCCCCGGCCAAAGTCTTGCGGTGAGGAAGGATGTCCTTGCCCAGGACCGCCCAGGCGACCCGGAGGGTGGCGCCGATGCCTTCTTTTTGCGATTTCCCGTCTCGAGCCATGACATCCTTCCGGAGACTCCGGTCCAAGCCGGTCCGACACCTCAAGGGGAAACCCGCCGGCACGGCGCCCGCACGGGGTCCGGCGCTCCCCCGGCGGGCGTTGGCCTGTCGTACCGAACCGCGGCGGTCGACCCCGGAAAGTCGCCCGGGGAAAAGGCCCCGCCTAGAAGCACACGCGGTTGCGGCCGCCTTCCTTGGCGCGGTAGAGGGCCAGGTCGGCCTCCTCGATGAAGGACTCGGGGGTGGGGTGGCTCTCGGAGGCGAACTGGGCGACACCGACGCTGATGGTGATGGGAATCCAGATCCCCGAGAAGTGGAAGGCGTGGCTCTCCACCATGGCCCGGATGGACTCGGCGAAGACGAGGGCGTTCTCCTTGTTGGTCTCCGGGAGGAGCACGATGAACTCCTCGCCGCCGTAACGCCCGAAGACCTCGTCCTTGCGGATGCGGGGCCGGACCAGGTCGGTCAGCTCCTTGAGGATCTGGTCCCCTGCCACGTGGCCGAACTTGTCGTTGACCGCCTTGAAGTGATCGAGGTCGAAGAGGATGAGGGAGAGGTCCCGGTTGTGGCGGTCGGCGCGCCAGAGTTCCCTCACCATCTCCTCGAGGAGGTGCCGCTTGTTGGCGATCTGGGTGAGGCCGTCCGTGATGACCATCCGGTGGATTTCCTCGTAGTAGAGGGACTCGATGTGGGACCCGGCCAAAAACTTCAGGACGGTGTTCCCGATCCGGATGAGGTCGCCGTTGGAGAGCGGGGCGCGGTCCACGCGGATGTCGTTGACAAAGGTCCCGTTGGTGCTCCCCAGGTCCCCGATCATCCGCTCGCCGTTGAGGAGAAAGATCTCGCTGTGCTTGCGGGACGCCGACTCGCTGTCGAGGACCAGGTCGTTGTCCTCCTCCCGGCCGATGGTGATCCGCGTGAAGCCCAACTCAACCCGGCGGCCGAGGTTCTTCCCGTAGATCTCGAGGAGACAGTCGGACCCCGATTTCAGGCGCTCCTGAAGGTCTTCCATCCGGACGATCTTGGTGTGTTCCTCGATGGCCATTCCAACATGCCCACCCGACGGGCTTGCCGCTGCCTTCCCGCCCGAACGTCCCCGGCCTGACCCAATCCTCCCGAAAACGCCCCGGCTCCGTTCGGCGGGGGGCAGCGACACCTTCATGGTAAAGGCCTGGAAAGGGTTTGTCAAGTTTTTCACCTCCAAACCCCGCAGGCGGTCGGCGGGACTCACGAAAAAAAATGAGGAGACCGGAAAGAAAAGTTCGGATATCTCCCGGCGAAAACGTTAGTGAAGGTGAGGGGCATCGTGATGGGGGAGGGAGACCGCGGGCGGGTGCACCGAGGCCGGCGGTTCCCTCACCCCGGCACGGTTCCGCTCCGGGACCGGCGCCGACCCCGCCGGGGTTGGAAATACACGGGAGAGGAGGAGACCATGAAAGGAAACGTGCACAGCCAGTTGGAGCGGATCGAAACGAAGCTGCGGAAGAAGTACAGGGCCGTCCTGGAACTGCCGCCGGGGGTCCCCGAACCCCTCCGGCTCAAGGTCCTCAAGCAGCAGTACAAGGAAATCCGCCGGGAGTGGAACGACCCCGAGGAACGGGAGATGCGCCAGCTCTTCCCCGACACCGTCCTCCACATCACCGGGTGCGCCGCCAGTTGCCCCGACTGCGAGATGCTCCCCTGGTGCAAGCTCGGCCGGGAGATCCTCCTGGAGGAGGCCGGCGACTTCGACGGCCTCGACGAGGACGACGACGAGGACGATGGCGAGAGCGAGGACGAGGACGAAGATGATCCCGAGGTCGGGTACGGTTTCGCGGACGACCCGGAAGGCGGGGGCGAGAACGGCTTCCTCGTGGAAGAGATCGCCGAGGACAGCGAATGGGCCAGGAAGCTCGGGGTGGTCCCGGAGGAGGAGCCGTCCGGCGGCAAGCTGTACCACGTCCGCATCCCCCTGCCCCGCTGGCTGCGCGGTTGAGGAAGGTCCACACGGGGCGGAGAGGGGCTGCCCTTGCGGTTATTGATTTGACAATTCTCGTCAGGTGCTGTAGTTTCAAATCTGTGAGGAAAACCCCTGGTCACCGTGTTCCCGTTTCCCTTCTCTGCGCCGCGGCGGTGCTCGGGGCCCTCCACGCCGCCGGGCCGGGCGATCCCCTTGTGCGATCGCCCCTGGCGGTGGTCGACTCGGTCAAGGCCGGCTCCGCCGCCGCCCTGGCCGGCATGGATGTGGGTGACCGGGTCACCGCCGTCAACGGGAAAGAAGGGTTTTCCCTGGAGGAGTTGCTGGCCTTCCGCTTCGACTGGGAGACCGCAAGGGACACCCGGCTCACGCTGGACCGGGCGGGCGCGGAGAGGGAAGCGAATCTTCCCCAGGGCAACTGGGGGTGCGAGTTCCGGGCGGACCTCTCCAACCCGGCTCTCCAGCGGCTTGTCCAGGCACGGGCGGAACTCAAGGCATCCGAGACCCGGGAACAGGGCATGAAGGCGCTGGAGGCCCTCGCGGTGGAGGCCGAGGAGGCCGGCTTCGCCCAGACCGGCCTCTGGGTGAGGCTTGACCTGGCCAGGACCCTCGGGGACCGGCACCGGTGGAAAGAAGCCCGGGAAGTTCTCCAGCGCGTCCGGCAACTGGCCCCGGAGAGAAGCTTCTGGCAGATCAGCGCCGTCCTCCGCGAAGCGGAGACCCTGGGGGCATCCGGCGAGAACGATACGGCGGAAGCAGCCTTCCGGCGAGCGAAGGGCCTGGCGGAGGCCGGCGACTCGGAGATGCGGCTGGCCGCTGCCCTCAGTTGGTGGACGAGGTTTGAATACACGAGGGGAAGGCTTGCCGAGGCCACGACGCTGGGCGAAGCGTACCAGGCGATCTGCGAGCGGCTCGCGCCGGGGAGCCTGGCCGAAGCCGCCGGCCTGAACAACCTGGGCGTCTTCGCCCTGGAGCGGGGAGACCTGGAGACGTCCAGGGCGCTGCAGGCGAGGGCCCTGGAGATCCGGAATCGCATCGCGCCGGGAGGCCTTCCCGTCGGCAGGAGCCTCAACAACCTGGGGCGCCTGGCCCAGGAGATGGGCGACCTGGCCGCCGCGCGGGAGTATCTGATCAATTCCCTGGCGATCCATCAGCGCCTGGCGCCGGACGGCAATGCCTGCGCCGCGAACTTCGACAACCTGGGCATCGTGGCGATGATGCAGGGGGACCTGGCCGCCGCCCGGGCGTACCACCTGCGCGCCCTCGCAATCGAGGAACGCCTGGCGCCGGACGGGCCCACCGTGGCCGGCACCCTCAACAACCTCGGCGTCGTGGCCCGGGGCCAGGGGGACCTGGCCGCCGCCCGGGCGTACTTCCTGCGCGCCCTCGCCATCAAGGAGCGACTGGCCCCGGACAGCCGCAGTACGGGAGCCGCTCTCACCAACCTGGGGGTCGTCGCGCAGGACCAGGGGGACTTGCCGTCCGCCCGGGCGTATTACCTGAGGTCCATGGCCATCGAGGAGCGCCTGGCGCCGGGAAGCCTGAGCCTGGCGGAATGCCTCAACAACCTGGGCGTCGTGGAGGAGGACCTGGGAAATCCCGAGCCCTCTGAAGCGTACTTCCTCAAGGCCCTGGCGATTCGTCGGCGCCTGGCGCCCGAGAGCCTCGCCATGGCGACCAGCCTGCACAACCGGGGTATCGCGGCGCGAAAACGCGGAGATCTCCCCGCGGCGAGGGAAAGCTCCCTCAAGGCAACCGAAATCCGGCGGCAGCTCGCGCCGGGGAGCCTCGCCCTCGCCGACAGTCTCCGCGAACTGGCGCGCCTGGAGCGGCTCGCCCACGACCTCCCCCGCGCGACGGACCTCCTCTCCGAGGCCGTGGATTGCCTGGAAACCCAGCGCGGGAAGACGGGGGGGGAATCGGCGAAAACCACCTTTTCCTCGGCGCACGGCGCTTTCTACACGGACCTCATCGCCGCCCTCCTGGATGCGGGGCGGCCCGAGCAGGCCCTGGAAACCCTGGAGCGTTCCCGGGCGCGGGCGCTCCTGGAGATCGTCTCCACCCGTTACCTCGATTTGAGGGGGCACATTCCCCCCTCCCTCCTGGACCGGCGGAACCAGCTCGCCCGCGAGAGGAAGACCCTCTACGAAAAGTTGGCCCTGGCCGACAGCCACACCGACCCCAGGGATATCCAGGCCTGGCGCGCGGGGCTGCTCACGCTCCCGCAGAGGGAGGATGCCCTGGCGGAGGAGATCCGGAAAGCCTCGCCCCTTTTGGCCGCGCTCGAGTACCCCCGGCCGCTTGACTTCCGCGGGATGGCGGCGGCGCTGGCGCCGGGGACCCTCCTCCTGGCCTTCGCGGTGGCCGACAAGGAGACCTTTCTTTTCGCGCTCCGCTCCCCCCTGTGCCCAGGCCGTGACGCCGTGATCGGGAAAGGCCGCCGGCGCGGGGAAACGACGAGGCTTGACCCTGGAAAGACTCCGCCCGCCTCCGCGGGACCTGCCGCGCGGGATGGCCGTGAGACGCCGAGGGAGGGCCTCTCCCTGCGAGTCCTGCGCCTTCCCCTCTCGAGGGGGGCGCTGGAGGAGAGCGTGCGCTCCTTCCGGGACCAGCTTGGGCCCGACGCGGCCACGGAGACCGACTCCGGCAGCTGGAAGGCCGCGGCCGCGAAGCTCTACGAGGCGCTCCTCGGGAAGGTCTCCCGGGAGATCGCCGCCTGCGACCGGATCCTTCTCCTCCCCGACGGGCCCCTTCACCTCCTCCCCTTCACGACCCTCCTGCCGCCCGCGCAACCTCGCTTCAAAGGACTGAAAGCGGGGGAAGCTTTGGGCCTGCAGAAGCCCATCTCCGTCGAGCCCTCCCTGACGGTCTACGCGGAACTGAAGGCACGCGGACCCAGGGCCCGGCTCCCCGGGCAAAGCGCGTGGACCGGCTTTGGAGACCCCGCCTACCCGGCGCCGGGAAAGGGGGAGGAACTTCGGGGCGGGATGGCCGGGTGGAGGACGCGGGGCTTCACGCTGGTCCGGCTGCCCGGGACACGCCGGGAGATCGTGGGAATCTCGTCGCTGTTCGGGCGGAGCGCCCGCGCCTTTCTGGGGGACCAGGCCACGGAAACTGCGGTGCGGGCCCTTCCGAAGGATACGCCGTACCTCCACTTCGCGTGCCACGGTCTCATCGACGCGGAATTCCCCATGGACTCGGCGCTGGCGCTGACCCCGCCCCCGCGGGCGGAGCCCCCGGACGCCGCCTCGGAGGGCGACCACGACACGGACGGGCTCCTGCAGGCCTGGGAGATCATCCAGGACCTCGCGGTGGACGCCGAGTGCGTGGTGCTCTCGGCCTGCGAGACGGGCACCGGGAAGGTCCTCGCCGGGGAGGGCATCCTGGGCCTCACGAGGGCCTTCTTCCACGCGGGCGCCCGGAGCGTGGTGGTCTCCCTCTGGCCCATCTCCGACGAATCCACGTTCCTGCTCATGGAGGCATTCTACCGCGAACTCCTCTCCGGCACGCCGCGGGACGTGGCCCTCATGCGGGCCCAGCGGGCGCTCGGCGGGGGTGGGGCGCCGCCCGGGCGAGGGCCCGCCCCTCGCGCGCCGGATGCCCGCCCCGCCGCCCCAAACCCGCGCCGCGACCTCTCCCACCCCTTCTACTGGGCGGCCTTCCAGCTTCACGGACAGGGCGACTGACCCCGAGGAACCGGCCGAATTCGGTGAGCCGGTGAAACGCTTCACGGGCGGCCGCACCCCGTCCGCCGAAGCGTCCGGGTGGGGCGTGACCCCGGAAAGGCGCAGCCTGGTTCCACTGTTTTGCCCCCGCCCCCGCCCTTCCGCCTCCTGATTCGCCCTGATCTCCCTCTCCCGCTCTTTCCCGCCCGCGACGGCCTGTGCCGGGACCTCGCGCCGCTGCGGGCGTGAAAGGACGAAGGGACCTAAAGGACCAAAAGGACTTAAGGGACTTAAGGGACTTGAGGGCCTTAAAGGACCGCCCCGTGTAGCTGTCCTCAGCAGATTCGCGGAAGGAGTTCCCCCGCGGGGACGTCGAGGATCCGGCCGCCCCCGGTGAGGGTCCGCAGGATCACCCGGGGCGTTCCGGTCCCGGTCGCCCGGCCGATGCGGGCGGCGTCCCGGCCGAGCGGGCAGCCCCGGAGCGCCGCCAGGGCGGCGTCGGCCTGGGCTTCGGGCACCACGACGATCATCTTGCCCTCGTTGGCCAGGTAGAGGGGCTCGTAACCCAGGATCTCACACACGGCGCGCACCCCTTCGCGAACAGGGAGGGCCTCTTCCTGGATCTCCACCTCCACCCCGGCCGCGCCGGCCAGCTCGTTGAGGGTCGTGGCCAGTCCGCCCCGGGTGGGGTCGCGAAGGGCACGGATCTCGACCCCGGCGCCCAGGAGCGCCTGCACCAGGGGGAAGAGCGGCGCGCAGTCCGAGCGGACGTCCGCCGGGAGGGTCAACCCTTCCCGGGCGGCCATGACGGCGACGCCGTGGTCCCCGAGAAAACCGCTCACCAGGACGGCGTCCCCGTCGCGAATGCGGGCCGGCCCGGGCGGGGGGTCGAGGGCGCACACCCCCACGCCCGCCGTGTTGATGTAGACCCCGTCGGCCTTGCCACGGGGGACGACCTTGGTGTCCCCCGCCGCGACGGTGACGTCCGCTTCCGCCGCGGCGTCCCTCATGGAGGCCAGGATCCGCCGGAGCAGGGCCAGGGGCGTGCCTTCCTCCAGGATGAAACCCGCGCTGAGGACGAGCGGTCGCGCCCCGCCCGCCGCCAGGTCGTTGACCGTCCCGCAGACGGCCAGCCGGCCGATGTCGCCCCCGGGGAACTCCGGGGGGTCCACCACGAAGGAGTCGGTGGTGAAGGCCAGCCGGCCTGGCGGGGGCGCAAAGAAGGAACTGTCCTCGAGCGGGGCCAGGACGGGGTTCCCGAGGTAAGGAAGGAAGACCTCCCTCACCAGTTGGTGGGAGAGAAGGCCGCCGCCGCCGTGGGCCAGCAGGACCCGCTCGCCCCCGGGATCGTCGGCGTTTCGTGACCGGGCCTCAGGCATCGGCATCCTCCGCCATCCGGTCTTCCAGCTCGCGGAAAGCTTCGAGGGTCCTCAGGGCCTCCTCCTCGTCGAGCCGCTCGATGGCGAACCCCGCGTGGACGATGACGTAATCGCCCACCCGGGTGTCCGGCAGGATGGCCAGGCTCACGTCCTGCCGGACCCCGCCGATCTCGGCGAGGCCGCTCATCCCCTCGATGGATTCGATTCGCATGGGTACGGCCAGGCACATGGTCAATCTCCTTTCCGTCGGGCGATCTCCGCCGCCGCCACGGCCTGGCCGAGGGCCAGGCCGCCGTCGTTGCAGGGGACGCGCCGGTGGGTGTACACGGTGAATCCGAGTCTCTCCAGCCGCTCGTGGAGGCCCGTCAGAAGGCGGAGGTTCTGGAAGACCCCGCCGGACAGGGCCACGGCGCCGAGGCCGCGCTCCGCGCGGAGCTGCTCGCAGAGGTCGGCGAAGAGGTCGACGAGGCCGTCGTGGAACCGCGCCGAGACCCGTTCGGGGCCGATCCCGGCCCGGACGTCCTCCAGCACCCGGCGAACCACGGGCCGCGGGTCGATGACCCCGCCCTCCCGCTCGAACCGGTAGGCGTCGGCGGGATTCGGCGGCCCGGCCACCATCTCCAACTCCATGGCCGCCTGCCCCTCGAAAGTGGACCGGGCCCGGATCCCCGCCAGGGCCGCCACCGCGTCGAACAGGCGCCCGAGGCTGGAGGTTTCAGGGCAGTTCAGCCGCCGGGCCACCATCCGGGCCACCAGTTCGAGGCCCTGTTCGTCCGCGGCCTTCGAAAGCGTCGGGGGGAGGTCCCGAAGGTCGCCCCCCGCGGCGTCCAGCAGGAAGCTCAGCGCCATGCGCCAGGGTTCGCGGATCGCCCGCGCCCCGCCCGGCATGGCCGTGTACCGGAAGTGAAAGGCGCGCCGGAAGGAGGCGAGGCCCGCCTCGAGGACTTCCCCGCCCCAGATCCGCCCGTCGGTGCCATAGCCGGTGCCGTCGAGGGAGAGGCCGATCACGGGCCCGGCGACCCCGTTGTCCGCCAGACAGGAGACGATGTGGGCGTGGTGGTGCTGGACACCCACCTTTTGCACGCTGTCGTCCAGCCCCAGGGCGAATTTCGTGGAGAGGTACTCCGGGTGGAGGTCGTGGGCCACGAGGGCGGGCCGCACCGCGAACAGGTCCTGCAGGTGAGACGCCGTCTCCTCGAAGGAGGTGAAGACCTCGGAGTTCTCCAGGTCGCCGATGTGCTGGCTCAGGAAGACCCAGGGCCCCCGCCCCACCGCCACGGTGTTCTTGAGTTCCCCGCCCACGGCCAGCAGGGGGGGGAGAGCGGAATCCGTCCGGATTGGCACCGGGGCGTACCCGCGGGAGCGCCGGAGAAAGTAGACGCGCCCCCGGTAGCTCCGGCAGACGGAGTCGTCGTTGCGCACGAGGATGTCGCGGTCGTGGGTCAGGAAAACGTCGGCCACCGGCGCCAGGAAGCGCTGGGCGGCGAGGTTGCCGGTCAGGATCGGCTCCTCGGAGAAGTTGCCGCTGGTCATCACCAGGGCGGGGAACCGTTCCCCCTCGAGCAGCAGGTGATGCAATGGCGTGTAGGGGAGCATGACGCCGAGGAAGCGGTTCCCCGGGGCGACGGCCGGGGCGAGCCGGGTTTGACCTTCTTCCCCGTCGCCCGGCTTTTCCAGGAGGACGATGGGCCGCTGGGGGGAGACCAGGAGCGTCTCCTCCTCGGGGGTCGGGCGGGCGATGCGACGGACGGCGTCGAGGTCCCGGGCCATGACGGCGAAGGGTTTCTCGTCACGGCGCTTTCGGGCCCTCAGGCGCAGGACGGCGTCCGGGTCCGCGGCGTTGACCGCCAGGTGGAACCCGCCGAGGCCCTTCACCGCCACGATCCGCCCCTGGGCGAGGTGCTCCCGGGCGTCCTCCACGGGGTCGCCGGCGGGGAGGAACCGGCCGGTGTTGTCGTAGAGGGCGCACTGGGGCCCGCACACGGGGCAGGCGTTGGGCTGGGCGTGGAAACGCCGGTCGTCGGGGTCGTGGTACTCCGCGGCGCAGGCCGGGCACTGGGCGAAGGAGGCCATGGACGTCTTCGGCCGGTCGTAGGGCAACTCGGCGATGATGGTGTACCGGGGCCCGCAGTGGGTACAATTGATGAAGGGGTACCGGTAGCGGCGGTCGTCGGGGTCGAAGAGTTCCTGGAGACAGTCGGGGCACGTGGCGACGTCAGGGCTGACCAGGGTGATCTCGCCGGGGACGTCCTCGCTGGTGACGATCTCGAAGCCCGTGTAACCGCGGACCTCCCCGGCGGCGGTGCTGACCGACTCCACCAGGGCCAGGGGCGGGGCGCACTCCGGGATGGCCTCGACGAAACGCCCGAGGGTGGCCGGGTCGGCTTCCGCCTCCACGAGGACGCCCAGCGAATCGTTGCGCACGGTCCCCCGGACGCCGTAGCGCGCGGCAAGCCGGTGGACGAAGGGCCGAAACCCCACCCCCTGGACGATGCCGGTCACGCGGACATCCAAGTGCCCGACGGCGTCGGTCTTTTCTTTTTGCATCACCCTCCCCCTGGACCGTCCTCTTCCCGGGCGCCCTTCCATCCCTCGACGGAGCGGGACGCCCCGGGTTGCTCCGGCATTCTACCGGAAGGGGCCTCCGGAGGCAAGCCCGCCGCTCTCCAGCATCGCACCCAGGAGGAAAGGCACGGCCGGAGGCTGGGCCAGCGCCCACCGGAGACCGTCCCGCAAGTCCCGGGCCGCATGCTGCCAGGACTCTTTCCCGGTCTCCCGGGCCAGGTGACCGAGCACCCGCAGCAATACGCCGTTCCCCGAGGGCAGCGCCCCGTCGTGGACCACTCGCACCCTCACCACCAGGGTTTCGCCGTCGGACGGGGAAAAACAGCAACCCCGGCCGTCGGGCGCGGAGAACGAGCGCAGCGCCCTCGCGGCCAGCCCTTCCGCCGCCTCCAGCCACTCCGGTTCCCCCGTGGCGGCGTGAAGCTCCAGCAGTCCCTGGGCGAGGAAGGCGTAGTCGTCGAGGAAGCCCGTCACGGCCGCCTCGCCGTCGCAGTAACGGTGACGGAGCCCGAACCCCTCGCTTCCCAGGCGCCCCAGCACGAACCGGGCGGCCTCGCGGCCCGCCTCGGCGAGGTCGGGATCGGCCAGGACCCGCGATCCCGCGGCCAGCGCGGCGACCGCCAGGCCGTTCCAGTCGGCGAGGATCTTGCGATCGCGCATCGGGCGGACGCGCTTCGCCCGGGCGGCCCTCAGCGCTTCCAGGGAACGGCGGATCGCGGCCGCCTCCTCTCCCTCGGGATCTTCACGCAGGGACAGAAGGTTGGCCCCCGGGGGGAACTCGTCGCCACGGGCGCCGAGGTTCCCCTCCGGCCTCACCCCGAAGGCCCCGATGACCCTTTCGGCCTCGGCCGGCGGGAGAAGCCCGCGGAGTTCCGTTTCGGTCCAGAGGTAGAAAAGGCCCTCGACGCCCTCGCTGTCGGCGTCTTCGGCGGCGTGGAAGGCCCCGCCGGGGTCCCGGAGGTCGCGCCGCAGGTAGGCCAGGAGGTCCCGGGCGGCCTCGGCGTGGAGTTTTTTCCCGGTGAGCCGGAAGGACTCCAGGTAGGCCAGCGCCATGAGGGCCTGGTCGTAGAGCATTTTCTCGAAGTGGGGGACGAACCACCGCCGGTCGGTGCTGTAACGGTGGATCCCCTGCCCCACGTGGTCCCGGATCCCCCCGAGGCGGATGGCGTCCAGGGTGCGGGTGACCATCTCCAGGGCCCGGCGTGCCTTCCGGGCCTCACCGTAGCGTTGGAGAAAGAAGAGGGACGGGAAGGCCGGGAACTTTGGGGCGGGGCCGAACCCGCCTGAGTCCGGGTCGAAGAGCCGGCAGTAGTGACGGAAGAGGTCGTCCGCCGCCGCCCCGGGGTCCGGCCCCGCCCCGGCCGTTGCCGCCATCGCCCCATTGACGGCCGCGAGGATCTCCCGAGAGCTTTCATCGACCCGGGAGCGCCGGGTGTGCCAGGCCTCCTCGATGCGGCGGACCACCTGGCGGATCCCGGGGTGGCCGAACCGGGGCCGGTCGGGGATGTAGGTGGCGGCGAAGAAGGGCCGCCCCCAAGGGTCCGCCGCCACGGTCAGGGGCCAGCCGCCGCCCCCGGTGAGCGCCTGGCACACGGCCATGTAGGCGTGGTCCACGTCGGGGCGCTCCTCGCGGTCCACCTTGACGGGGACGAAAACGTGGTTCAGGAGGGCGGCGATCTCCGGGTCCCGGAAGGACTCCTGCTCCATGACGTGGCACCAGTGGCAGGTGGCGTACCCGATGGAGAGGAAGATCGGCTTGTCCTCCCGACGGGCGGTCTCGAAGGCTTCCGCGCCCCACGGGCGCCAGTCCACGGGATTGTCGGCGTGCTGGAGCAGGTAGGGGCTTTTCTCCCCCGCCAGCCGGTTCAGAACCGCCCGGGTTTCCCTGCCGTTCCCGGCGGGTCGGTTTTCCGTGATTTCCATCCTCACCCCCGGGGTCCCCCGAATCCGGCCTCGCCGGGGAGTACCCACCCCTCTGATGCGGTGCCCGGAGGGGGGATTCGGTGGGGGGCCGTTTCAGGCCACGCCCGGACATTTTCCCACCCTTCCGGTGAAAATTCCCCGTTGCCGCCCTGGCGGCCGGGTGGTACAGTTTCGTTTTTTCCCCGGAGGGACCATGAAACGACTCCCCGCACTCACCGCCCTGCTTGTCCTGGCCGTGACGGGCCTTGCCCCCGCCGCGGACCTGTCCACCCTTCCCGCCGCGGACCTGGTGAAGCTCTACGGCCGGCTCCGGGACCTCTCCGACGGCGACGGCTGGGCCTCGGTC
The DNA here is from genome assembly GCA_018001935.1 of Acidobacteriota bacterium. Lineage (NCBI taxonomy): Bacteria > Pseudomonadati > Acidobacteriota > Acidobacteriota bacterium. The sequence goes on along the minus strand of JAGNHB010000001.1, from coordinate 173,674 downwards.
AAGGGCGTCACCCTCCGCCGGGAACACGCCGTCTTCACCCTGGACGAGGGCACCCTCTCCTTCGCCGCCCCGGTGGAGGGCCGCGTCCTGGCCGCTCTCTTCGAGGGGAAGGGCTCCGTCGTCTTCACCCCGCCCACCCCCATGCACAAGGCGCAGATGCGTCGCGCCGTCCGGGATGACGTCCTGCGGTCGGAGTTCAAGAGCGCGGTCTTCCTCTTCACCGACGCCACCGGCGAGGAGTTGAACAAGCTCGTCACCCTCCAGGCCTCCGGGAATCCCCTCAAGGCAAAGGCCCCCCTCGCCGCCGCCCTCAAGCGCTACGCGGAGGAATACAACGGCTGGGTCGACAACCAGGCCAAGGACAACCCCTGGATCACGAACCTCCCCGCCCGCATGCTGGCGGACCTGACGGAACCCGACGCGAAAGGGTTCTTCCTGGCTCACCTCCGCGGGACGGACTTCGGCGACCTCTTCTACCACTTCTGCCCGAACCGCCCCCCGGTGATCAACCCCTTCCTGGCCACCGACGAGGAGGTGATGCTCCTCCGCTCCAACCCGGGGACGTCCACCGAATTCTGGTGCGGGTGCCACCTGGCGTCGGAATACGCCGCCGAGCCCCACCCCGAGCACCACGCGACCCGTTTCCACTGCGCCACCCAGGCCGTCACCGCCGACATCGACAAGGACCGTCACCTCTCCGCCACCGCCGTCATGACCTGGGAGACGAAGGCCCCCGTCCGGCTCCTCCCCCTGACCCTGGAGGGCGTGCTCCGGGTCACGTCGGTCAAGGACGGCGAGGGCAACCCCGTCCCCTTCATCCAGGAAGCCCGTCACCTGGACGCCGACCTCTGGGTGGTCCTGCCGAAGGCGCCCGAGCCGGGCAAGCCGCAGACGCTCATCCTGACCTACCGGGAGGACTCCACGGAAACCTCCCGGGTCGTCCAGACGAAAGGGTGCGGTCTGTACTACGTCACGGCCCGCGCGTCCTGGTTTCCCGGTTTCGGCGTCCTGGAGGACCGAACCCGGTTCACCCTGCGGTTCACCTCCCCCAAGGGGTTCCGCTTCCTGGCCACGGGAAAACTTCTGAAAAGCGACACGTCCGGCCCGCAGCTCGTCACCGAGTGGGACACCGAGGTCCCGGTACCGGTGGTGGGCTTCAACTTCGGGAACTTCGTGGAGAAGTCCCGGGGGGACGCCACCCTGAACGTCACCGCTTACACCGGCAAGGACGTTCCGGACGACCTCAAGAGCATCTCCGCCTCCATCGATGCCATGGAACTCGAAGCCCGCGGGACGATCGGCGACCTCGACGGGCAGCTGGGCGTCGCGCGGGGCGGTTTCAGCACGGCGTCCATGGCGGAAACGGCCGCCGGCATGAGCTTTCAGGCCCTCAAGATCTTCGCGTACGCCTTCGGTCCCCTCCCCTTCAAGGAGATCGCCGTCACCGAGCAGCCCGTGATCGGCTACGGCCAGAGCTGGCCTTCCCTCATCTTCCTCCCCTACGACGCGCTCCTGCCGGGGTCGGTCCGCCGGAGCCTGTTGCAGTTCATGGGCGTCCTGGAGACGGAGGACACGCGCCTCTTCTACCGCACCGTGGCGGTGCACGAGATGGCGCACCAGTGGTGGGGCCACCTGGTCGGCGAGAAGACCTACCACGACCGGTGGCTCGTGGAGGGGATCGCCGAGTTTTCCGTGGTCCTCTTCCTCGAGCAGGTGGAACCGAAGAAGGTGGACGCCTTCTGGCAGAACAAGCGGGAAGTGCTCCTGGGGGCCTGCCCCTCGGGCGGGCACGCCGTGGACTACGGCCCCCTCTGGCTGGACGTCCAGCTGGACACCGAGAAGGCGAGGGGGATCTCCTCGACGCTGGTGTACAACAAGGGCGCCTACGTCCTCCAGATGCTCCGCCTGCTGTTCAAGGACCCCCGGTCCAGGGAGCCCGACGCGAAGTTCTTCGCCATGCTCCAGGACTTCCTGACGACCCACCGCCTGGCGAACGCGTCCACCCGGGATTTCCGCCGGGTGGCGGAGAAGCACTTCGGGGAACCGCTCGACTGGTTCTTCGAGCAGTGGGTCTACGGGAAGGAGGTCCCCACCTACGACTTCAAGTACACCCTGGAGCCCGGGCCGGGCGGGAAGACCACCCTGAAGTTCTCCCTGACCCAGTCGGGCGTCGGGCCGGCGTTCTTCATGAAGGTCCCCTTCTACGCCGAGACGGGCGGGCAGATGCGCCGCCTGGGGCTTCTGAGCGTGGAGGGCGCGAAGACGGAGACCAACGCGATTCAGCTCCCCTTCAAGCCCGACCGGATCGTCCTGGACCCCTACAAGAACGTCCTTTGCACGGTGAGGCAGTGACCCCGGCGTCTCCGTGCGCCGGGCACTGAAACCCTCGACGGGCCGCGGGGTTCAACCTTCGACGGCGGACCGGCCCGGGAAGGGCCCCCAACCCCGGCCGTACACGATTCGGGAGTGAAGCCCATGCCTCATCACCGGATTCTTCTCTTGATCCTCCTCGGCTGCTGGACACCCTTCGTTGCCGCCGACGGGAACCTCCTGGTCAACGGCGGGCTCGAGTCCGGGAACGGTTCCCAGCCGGACGGCTGGGCCCCCTTCACCCCGGGGGGCGGGGCAGCCGTCTTCACCTGGGACCCGTCCGCCCGGTCGGCGGGTGTCCGGTCGGTCCGCATCGACAACCCCTCCCCCAACCCGGCCATGTGGCAGCAGGTGGTGACGGTGGAGGCCGGCCGGGTGTACACCCTCTCCGGCGACGCGGCGTTCCGGGAGGTGGCCGCCCCCGGCCGGTGCGGCCTGCAGCTGGTCTTCCGTGACGCTGCCGACGCGATCCTCCGCTTCGTGAACTACCCCACCCACACGGGGACCCGGGAGTTCTCCCCCGACTTCCCCTCGCCGTTGAAGGTGCGTGCCCCGGGAGGAGCGGCGAAGGTCGAGGTGAACCTCCTTCTCTGCGGCCCCGGGACGGCCTGGTTCGACGAGGTCTTTTTCGGCGCCACACCCACGGGGACCCTGGCGGGAACGGTCACGTCCGGCGGCGCCCCCCTCGCGGGCGCCCGGGTCCGGATCTGGGGGGACCCCTGGGGACTGGCCTGCGAGGCCGTCTCCGACAGCGAGGGGCGTTACACCCTGCCGGACGTTCCGGTGACCTTCCCCCGCTACGTCGTCCTGGCGGGGAAAAACGGGTACCGCACCGCCGTCGCGGGCCGCGTCGAGACCGTCGCCGGGGCGCAGACCCGCCTGGACTTCGACCTGGCCCGGGGCGTGGACCCCGAGGACCTCCGGGTCACCTTCGGGTCCCTGTTGCACGCCACCGGCATCGAGCCGGTCGCGGTCCCCACGGACGCCGTCATCCCGGCGTCGCCCGCCGGCTACCCCGAAGCGGTCCGGTGCTATCTTCAGGCCGACGACTGCATCCGGTCGGACGACCCCGACGTGGCGGCCCTGGCCGGGCAACTCCTCGCCGCACTTCCCGAGGGCGACCGGACCTCCACCCACGCGGTGGCGTGGGCGGTTTACGCGTGGGTGTGCCGCAACATCGACCACGACGGGGTCTTCAGTGTCCCGCCCCAGGGACTGGACCAGCCCTTCCGGGACGTCACCTCCGGCATCTGGCAGACCATCAGCGGCGAGGGGTGGTGCTGGGGGCGCAGCTTCTACGACTGGGCGTACAAGCCGGGGGAACTGCTGCGGCAGCGGTGCGGGATCTGCGTGGAGCACGCCTGGCTGACCTCGGCCCTCCTGCGGGCCCTGAACATCCCGGCCCGGGCCTCGTCGGGTTCGCTGGAGTTCTACGCGCAGGCCAACACGGCAGGCGGAACCTGGGTCCCGATGAGCACGACGGCCGGGCGAACCTCCTTCCGGGAGCGCGGCGAACTGGGGGCCGGCTTCGGGGGGACGGCGCCGGAGAGCCGGTTCTCGGTGGGGAGTTTCCCCGTTCTCCACGAGGACTGGGACGCCACGGTGCCGGGGCTGTGGCGGGAGACGCACCCTTGGGGCGCGGTCTACGAGGGTTCCGCGACGGGGCTGGCCGGCGCCCGGGTCGACCTGGCCACGCTGGCGGCCACCGGGACCGCCCCGGCCGCCCCGCAGGGGCCGCCCGGAAGCGCGTGCTACCAGGTCCACTACAGCGACGTCACCCTGAACCTGAACACCTGGGGCACGCGGCGGCGGCTGGACGTGCGCTTTCCCCTGGCCACGGAATCGGCGCACTTCGCCTTCACCGGCGACACGGGGTACTGGACCAACCACCCGGAGTGCCTGGTGCGCACCGGGGTCGAAACGGTGGAAAACCCGCCAACGGAGGGCGTCCAGCATTGGTTCCACCTGGAGTTCGACCTGGGGCCCATCCTGAACCTCACCGGCGACCTGGACCGGGACGGGCGGGTCACCGCGGCGGACCTGGTGATCCTCCGGCAGGCGCTGGCCGGAAACGTCCTAGCCGGGCAGGCCCCCTTCACCGCCCCGGCCGGCGTCGCCGACCTGGACGGCAGCCAGTCCCTCGACGCCGCGGACGCCGTGGGCCTGGCCGAATTGCTCTGCCGCTGAACGCCCGCGCGAAGACCCGGCGGGAGCTTGCCCTCGGGAATGACGTCGGGGGTTGTTCCGGTTTCAACCCTGCGTCAGAACGCCAACTGGAAGTTCCATGACTCCTTGATGAAGCGGGTGGATCCGCTTTTCATGTCACGAGCCAGGGCGGAGATCGCCCCGGAAGGGTTGAGGCCGACGAGGACATGGAGGTGGTCCGGCATGCCCCCGATGGCGAGAAGTTTGTGGCCCTGATTCTGCACGATGCCGGTGATGTACCGGCAGACGTCGTCCAGTCGGCCCCCGTGGAGGAAATTACACCGTCCGCTCACGGCGAAGACAAAAGGGATGTAAATCCGGGTGAAGATTCGCCCCGCGGTCGACCGTCCCCGCCCCCGTAGGGGGCGAACATTTGTAGCTTGGGGCGGGGCCACGTCTCCCCCGCCCAGCGCGCCGCCGGCCCGACATGGCGCCCCGCGGCACGATCCACCCCCGGCGGCGCGCGGGGCGAATTCTTTAAAAATCTGCGCTTTGACTACAAATGTTTCACCCCTATGGGGTGGGGACGCAAAGGCCGCGATCCGGGCGGGACGCGAGATGAAAGGCTGGGTTTTAAGCTGTTTCCGGGGGGCAATGACCCATCAGGGGAGCATCAGCGCTTGATGGGTTCGTAAAAAGTCGTCAATCGAACGGGAAAGTGGTTGTAAGACCTTTGTTTGAGTCATCACCCGGGGGGTGATGGTCTGGAGACTGGACATTTGAGGCCATCACCCGGAGGGTGATGGTACTTTTTGCGACCGCGTCAACGCTTGACACGTTCGAAATAGAATCCCCTCTCCGGCCCACCCCGGTGCGTCCGTGCCCGGTGACGAAGGTCAGAACACCCGCTTGAGCAGCGCCTTGGTGGCGGCGCCCTTGCCCATGGTGAAGACGTGGACCCCCGGGACGCGCGCTTCGAGCAGTTCCCCGACGAGGCCGGCCATCCACTTCGCGCCCAGGTCGAACTCCTCCTTCGGGGAGCGGGCGTTTTCCATGGCCTGGAGGAATGCGTTCGGCACGTTGACGTGGAAGGTGCCGGGGAGGTCGTAGAGCTGCCGGCGGCTGGAGATGGGCTTGATGCCGGGGACGATGGGGACGGTGATCCCCGCTTCCCTCGCCCGGGAGACGAAGTCGAGGAAATAGTGGGACTCGAAGAACATCTGGGTGATCAGGAAATCGACCCCCTGGTCCACCTTGTGCCTGAGCCATTCCAGGTCTTTCTCCGCGTTGGGCGCCTCGAAGTGCTTCTCGGGGTAGGCGGCGGCGCCGATGCAGAAGCGGCTCGGCTCGGCGCCGTCCAGGGGCTCGAGGTAATGCCCCAGGTTCATGGCGGCGATCTGGCCCACCAGGGAGGACGCGTGGACGTGTCCGTCCTTCTCGGGGATGAAGGTCTTCTGCCCCGGCGGCGGGTCTCCCCGCAGGACGAGAATGTTCTCGATCCCCAGGTACTGGAGGTCGATGAGGGCGTCCTCGGTCTCGTAGCGGTCGAACCCCCCGCAGATGAAGTGGGGGACCGGTTCCACGCTGTAACGGTGCTTGATGGAGGCGCAGATCCCCACCGTCCCCGGCTTCTTGCGCTTCGGGACCCGCTGGATCACGCCGTCGCGCTCCTCGTAGACCACGTGGGGCTGGTGGTAGGTCACGCTCACGAACTGCGGGGTGAAGGGCATCAACGCGTCGAGCGTCTGGAAGATCTCCTGCACGCCCCGCCCCTTCTCGGGCGGCGTGATCTCGAAGGACAGCATGGGTTTGGTCGTGTTCTTCACCAGTTCGATGATTTTCACTTCTTTCCTCCGATGAAATCCCGGTCGATCTTGATCCGGAAGTGGTCCCGGGCCGCCCGGAAGACCATGAACACCCGCGGGTCGTCGGGCAGGCGGGCGAACGAACGCGGCCCCGCCTGGCTCTCCTTGCCGAACTCGGCCTTGAAGACCCTCCCGGAATCCACCTCGAAGACCGCCACGCTCACGGGCGGGTCCAGGCCGTAGGCCCCCAGCGACTCCGGGGGCACCTTGAACGCCCTGTCGTACTCCAACCGGGCGAGGGCCCGGCAGCGGTCATTCCAGAGCCCCGAATCGGTGGGGCCCGAGACGGGGTACTCCTGGATCCAGTCCCGGCCTTTCCGGCGGGCAGCCACCCGGGTCTCCCCCTCGAAGATGGTCACCCGGCTGATCCGGTCCGCCTCGACGTCGAAAAGGACCCGCACCGGGGCCTGGACGGGGGCCTCACGGCGTTGCGAGACGAGCACCAGGACGGCCAGGACGACCGCGGCGACCGCCAGCAGGATCGCGGTGCGTGCGTTCATTGCCGCTTCCAGCGGCGGACGAGGCACGCCGCCCCCGCGACAAGGGGGAGCTGGGGAAGCAGGACCATGACGAGGTAGTAGAACAGCCGCTCGTGCCGGGGCGACAGGTCGAACCCCACCCGGGCCTGGAGCCGCGGCCGGATGTACAGGAGCCATTCGTTCCCGCTGAGCCAGTGGACGCAACGGGTGAAGAATTCCGCGTTGGAGAGCGCGGGGTTCATGCAGCGGTCGTCCAAAAAATCCGCCGACGAGACGACCACCATCCGCGAAACGGGCCCCCCGGGGCCCAGGGGCGCCTTGCGCGACGCGAGGGCCAGGACCAGCGGCGGCCGGAAATCGGTCCCCTCGTTGAATTCGAAGGTGCCGCTTCTCAGGTCGTCCATGTCCGATTCCCCCCAGGCCGTCGGGACGTCCAGCACGGCGAGCGGGGCGGACAGTTCCTCCACCTCGTTCCCCCCGCCGCGGTAGGAAAGCGACCGGGCGATGGGGAACAGGAGGAGTTCGCGGAGGCCCTGGGTCACGGGGTGCGAGGGGAATCGCTCGATCACGGACATCTCGATCCCCTTGGGGATGGCGCCCGCACCGCTGAGCAGGATCTCCCCCTCCCGGGGGTCGATGACCACGTCCGTCCGGGCCTCGATCCGCCAGTCCGAGAGGATCTCCGCGAACGGGTCCCCCGGCGGCGGGTCAAGCAGCACCATCAGGGCCCCGCCCCGGCGGACGTAAGCCCGCACCGCCTCGACCTCCGCCGGGGTGAAAGCGGTTTCCGGGCCCCCGATCAGCAGGAACCGGCAATCCGGGGGGACCACGCCGGTCTTTCCGAGGTCCACGTCCTCGACCGCGTAGTGGAAGTCCGTCAAGGCCGCCACGACCCCGGGGTTGTCGTTCAGCGTGATTTTTTCCCCGTGGCCGCGGGTGAGGCAGGCCTTCTTCCGGACGGGCTCCAGGACACTCTGGACGGCGGAAGCCAGCCGGGCCTCGTCCACGGTCCCGTCTCCCCGGATGGCCACGGTTTCGACCCGCTCCCCGGACTCCACGGCGATCACCGCGTTTCGTTCGACCCCGAGGCGGCGGGCGCTGTCGGGGTCCTTCTCCGCGTCCAGCATCTCCCACCGGACCCAGCGGGAACCCATGCCGAAATTGTGGAGCATGTTCAGGGTCTCCACGTTGTCCCCGGAGGTGAAGGCGTGCAGGGTGACCGGGCGCCGGAGGGTGCGCAGCAGGTTCACCGTGGGGGTGGAAAGGGAGAAATACCGGCCCGGCGTGGTGTCGTACCGCCCGTTGTAACGGACCGCCAGGACGTTCAGGCAGACGAGGATCACTGCGATCGCGACACCGGCCAGGAGTCTCCGTCCGCCGTGACGGCCTCTCCCCGAACGATAACGGTCGGCCATCCGGTCCATGTTCACCAAAAGCCCGGCGATGAGCAGGAGGGCGCTCAGCGCCGACAGGGTGCTGTGCAGCAGGGTCCACCGTTTCAGGACCTGAAAATGGACCAGGATGTTGAACAGCAGGTAAAGCCCCGAGACGAAGAGGATCCGGTGGAGCATGGCCGCCTCACCTCCGGTTCCGTTCGGCCTCTACCGCCTGGTGCGTGGCGAAGAGCCCGGCGACCAGGACGGAGAGGAAGAACACGGTGTGGGAGAGGTCCAGGACCCCGTTCAGGAAGTCGTCCAGGTGGTGAAGGGGCGACAGGTAGGCCATCACGCCCTCAACCCCCAGGGTGGTGCCCGAACTGTACCGATCGAAGAGGAAGAGGAGCAGCATGAGCGCGAAGGTCGAGCAGGCGGCCACGACCTGGTTGTCCGTAAGGCCGGAGAGGGCCTGCCCGATGCCGAGGATCGCGGCGGAGAACAGCACCAGGCCGAGGAGGGCACAGGCCAGGGGCATCACCGCGGGATGGGCGACAAAGAACAGCGGCACCATGGACAGCATCGCCTGGAACAGCAGCAGGAGCACCATGACGAAACCCGCCAGGAATTTGCCCACGACGATCTCCAGGCTGGTCAGGGGCAGGGTGAACAGAAGCTCGTGGGTGCCGTGCCGCTTCTCCTCGGAGTAAGCCCCCATGGTCAGAAGGGGGATGACGAAGAGGATCAGGCTCCCGACGAAACCGCTGTAGGAACGGGCCAGGAGGTAAGGGGCGTCCAGGGTCCGGTCCGCCTGGCGGGCCATCTCCAGCAGTTTGAAGAAATAGACCTGGAAGATGAACGCGCAGAGCAGGCCGAAGACCACCACGGCGACCCAGGTCACCGGGGAGAAAATGCCCGCGCGCAGGTCCTTCATGAAGACGAGCCGGATCTTTCGAAGGGACATCACGCCTCCCCCCCGCCGCGCCCGGCGGCGGGGACCGTTCCCGGGGCGGGCTTCGCGTCCATGACCGCCCGAAAGACCTCTTCCAGCGTGGGTTTCAGGAGCCGGAACCCGCAGAGCTTCAGCTCGGCGTCCAGGATGTGCCGGACGATCTCGGCGCGCATCCCCGCCTCGGCGATGTCGAAGCGGCACCGCCACAGGCCCTCGGAGCCGGCGTCCAGGGAGAAACCCCGGAACAGGGAGTCGGATTCGAGAATGGCCTCGACGACCTCGCGCTCCCCTTCCAGGAGGCACTCGCAGCTCAGGGGACCGGACGCTCTCCCGACCAGTTCGGCCGGGGGGCCCTCCGCCAGGATGCTCCCGCCGTCCATGATCAGCAGGCGATCGCAGAGCAGTTCGGCCTCGTGGAGCAGGTGCGTGGAGAGCACGACGGTCCCCTTCCCGGCCATCCGGCGGATCAGGGCGCGGACGTCCAGGATGCTGACGGGGTCCAGGCCGATGGTGGGCTCGTCCAGGACCAGCACCCCCGGTTCGTGGATCAGGGCCTGCGCCAGGCCGGTGCGCTGGCGGAAACCCCGGGAGATGTTCCGGATGACCCGGTGGCGAACCGGCTCCAGGCCGCACCCCGTCACAGCGCTCTCCACGGCGGCGCGAAGCCGGCGGCCCGGGACCTCCCGGACCCCCGCCACGAAGGTGAGGTACTCCGTGACCGTCATTTCAGGGTACAGCGGCAGATTCTCCGGAAGGTAGCCGGTCCTGCGCTTCGCGTCGAGGGGGTTCACCCCCACGTCGATCCCGTCGACGCGGCAGGTGCCGCTCGTCGGGCGGGTGAACCCGCAGATCATCCGCAGCGTGGATGTCTTCCCCGCCCCGTTGGGGCCGAGGAGGCCGAGAACCTCTCCCCGGCGGGCGTTGAAGGAAATGGCGTTTACGGCAGTCAGGGCCCCGTATTTCTTGACAAGCTCGGTGACTTCGATCATCAACCCCTTCCCGGACCAAGAGGGGGATTTTACCACGCCCGCCGGTTTGTTTTCGAGGTTTTCTTGTCTTGCGTTTTTGCCGGCGGCACCGTTTTCAACCGTCGACGGTCTCGCAACGACCGGGGGACCGAAGGGGAAGGTCTCTGGAAAACCCGTGGCTGAGCCGTCACCCGGAGGGCGTTGGTCCTTTTTGCCGGGACGTCAACTGTTGTATACTATCCCTGTCCGACCGCCCGCATCCGGGCGGCGGGAATCGAATGACGGGATCCTTCGGATGGCAAACGGGAATCAGAGCGCCAACTCGTCGGGAGACCGGCCTTACGCCCCCGGGGGTCTCCGGCCCGGCGACAAGGTCCTTTTCGTCTTCTCCCTCTTCACGATCCTGATGACCCTGACCCGTCAACGGGCCGTGGAGCACGCCGGCCTCCAGGTGGCCGCCCTGGGCCTGTTCCTCCTCTTCATCCTGGTGCTGGGGCGCTTCCCCTTCCCCAGCCGCAGCCTGCCGCTCCGCATCCTGCGCGTCTGGTACCCCGTGGCCGCCATCCCCCTGCTCTTCATGGCCGTCGGGAAGGTGGTCTCCGTCCACAGCGCCCGGGACGGGGACGCCCTGCTCAGGTCCTGGGACCTCGCCCTTTTCGGCGCCCACCCTTCCGTCGCGCTCCAGGCAACCCACCACCCGGTGCTCACCGAGGCCCTTCAACTGGTCTACTCCAGCTTCTACTTCATCCCCGTGACCATCGGCCTGGCCCTCTTCCTCCGGGGACGAACCGGCGACTACGACCAGTTCGTCTTCCTGGTCTGCTACGGTTTCTGCCTCTCCTACCTGGGGTACTTCCTGCTGCCGGCCATCAGCCCTTCCTTCGGGCTGCACGGGCACTACGCCTTCCCCCTGGAGGGGGTCTGGGCCTACGGGGGCCTTTCCGCGCTCCAGACGCGCCTGGAGTCGATCCACCGGGACTGTTTCCCCTCCGGGCACACCATGATGACCCTGGTGTTCCTGCACTTCGCCTGGCGCAAGACGCGGAAACTCTTCTACGTCCTCCTGCCCGTCGGGATCGCCCTGATCTTCTCCACCCTCTACCTGCGCTATCACTACGCGGTCGACCTCGTCGCGGGCCTGGCCGCCTACCTTTTCTGCGCGGCGTCGGCCGCCCCGCTCTACCGCCTGTTGAGCGGCGACCGGCCGGGACCGCCCGGGAGAAACCCCTGCACACTCGGAGGCATCGCGTGAAAGACCTGCCGCCTTACCCGCCGCCACCGACCGACCCGGAGAAATCCCCGCAGTCCCAACGGATGGAACTGCTCGGGAGGCTGGCCGGCGGTGTCGCCCACGACTTCAACAACCTCCTCACCGCGATCCTGGGCTTCGCGGAGCTGATCTCCTTCAAGCTCCGGCCGGACGACCCGATCCAGAAGGACCTGGACCAGATCCGCGAGGCCGGCGGGAAGGCGGTCTCCCTCACGCGCCAACTGCTCGCCTTCGGCCGCCGTCAGCACATCCAGAAGGAAGTCCTCTGCGTGAACATGGTGGTGGGGGAACTGGAGAAAATCCTGCGGCGCTTCGTCGGGGAGAACATCTCGATGCTCTCGGAGCTCAGCTCCGACCTCGGGTGGGTGTCCATCGACCGCGGACAGCTCGACCAGGTCGTCCTCAACCTCGTCTTCAACGCCAAGGAAGCCATGCCGGCCGGTGGACGGCTCATCCTGAGGACCCACAACGCCGAAGTCGATGAGACCCGGGCCGCTGAACAGCTGGTCAATCCGGGGCCTTACGTCGGGTTCCAGGTTTCGGATACCGGCCACCGAACCGAGGAGGATTTCCGCCGCCTGCCCTGTCGCCCCGATTTCCTGCCCCCGGACACGGACCCCTGGGGGATGGGGCTGGCGTCGATGTTCGTCACGGTCCGGCAGAACGGCGGGTTCGTCGAAGCCGCCTCGGCCGGTGAGACGGGGATGACCTTCAGCGTCTACCTCCCCCGCGTGCCGCACCCCGCCGAGGTGAAGATCAGCCTGGCCGACGTCCCGCCGGCCCCCGCCGAGGGCTTCACCATTCTCCTGGTGGAAGACGACGGGAGTGTCCGGGCCCTGGTGAAGGACCTTCTCCGCGCCATGGCCTACCGGGTCCTGGAAGCGGACAACGGGGACGCCGCCCTCGTTCTCGAGAAGCAGTTCAAGGGGCCCATCCACCTGCTGCTCACCGACGTGATCATGCCCGGGATCTCCGGCGCCGAGCTGGCGCGCACCTTCCAGGAGATCCGGCCCGATGCCCGGGTGCTGTTCATGTCGGGTTACGCCCACGAGGCCATCGGCGGCGAAGGCGTCCTGGAGCCCGGGCTCCAGTTCATCCAGAAACCCTTCTCGCCCCGGGAACTGCTGGAAAAGGTCCGGCAGGTCCTGTCGGACGCCTGGCCGCCCGGGGCTCCGGCCCCGGGCGACCAACAGGCGGATCACTGAAGGGGTGAGGCCACGACCGGGAGCCGGGGCGTCGCGGTCCGGCTTTCCTTCTTGAGGTCCAGTTCCTCGAACAGAAGGCCCCGGGGCACGATGAAAGAAGCCGGGATGCCCGACGGGCGCCAGCCGCCGCCGCCCCCCCCGCCGCCGAACAGGGAGAGGATGCCGCTCGCGGCGCTGTCCCCCGCCGAGGCCGGGACCAGGGTGTTGTAGGCAAGCCGTTCCGCGTCGGCGCCGGCGATCCGGCGCAGGGCGCTCACCGGAACCCCGGCGAGGGTGCAGCCGCGGACCGGTTCCTCCTTCCCGGTCTCCACGTCCACGCGGTAGACGTAGACGGGCTCACCGATCCTGTCCTCGCCGGCTTCGCTCCCCATCCGCATCATCAGGCCTGCCACGAGGCCCTGCAGGTCTTTCGACTCCATGGCGGGGTTCGCGAGCTTGCGGACAATGTACGCCTGCTTGGAACCGGCCTCTTTGGCCAGCCGGAGCAGCTCGGCCTTGAGCCCGTCCTTCGGGGCCGTGCCCGTGGTCTCGACGGAAACGACCCCGGGCCCGACCGCTTCGGCGGGGGCCATGGGGTTGATCACCAGGCGGCTGTGCCCCGTGCTCTTCGGGCACTTCGGCGTCGGGATGAGCCCGTTGAGCAGATTTTTCAGGATCCCCCCCTCCACGAGGGTCAGCTTTTCGGCGGGGACCACCCCCTCGGCGTCCACCGAGAACGTCCCGACCAGGCGGACATCCCCAAAGGACGGCAGCCCCGGGACCGCCACGATGGAGAACTCCTTGGGGAGCACCCGGGTGTCGAGCTTGTCCTCGAGGGACTTGCCCGACATCATCTCCACCATCCGGGCGGCCTGCGGGTTGTCGCAGACGGGCTTCCGGGCGGCGATCAACCCCGGGGCGGACGCCGAGAAGAGACGCTGCCCGAAAAGCTCGCCCACGGCTTCCGCCTCGAAGAGGACGGGGCCGCTGTACGACCCGTCGAAGAGCGGTGCCGTGCGAAGTTCGCAAAACCGGGCCACCCCCTGCTCGAGGGAGGCTTTCATGCTGTCCGGGGACGGCAGGTCGGCCGGGGTCGGCCCCAGGAAGCAGACGTAGTCCCGCAGGGGCGTCCCGTCGTCGGACTGGGTGGAGAAGTCGGCCTTCACCACGGCCAGGGTGACGGGGACCACGGTCTCGATCCCCTCGGTGGAGAGGAGAGAGGCATCGGTCTGGATGAAGCAGGCGCAGACCGAGGACGCCTGGACGTCGGGGTACTTCCGCAGGGCCCCGGACAATTCACGCACCACCTTTTCCCAGTGGGGTTTGTCGACACTGAAACGCCGCGGGGGCTCCACGCGGGTGACCGGTTCAGCCCTGGAGAGGTCCGGAAGGGCGGCCATTTCCTCGGTGAGCTTCTGCTGGGACACGGCGGACATCTTGCGCTCGAACTCCTCCGCGGCCTCCTTGTAGGCCTCGTCCGTGGAGGACCACAGGGCCGTCCGGATCACGGACACGTCGTTCTCGATCGGGATCTCGGCGCCGCCGCCACCGCCCCGCATCACCATCCGGCCCACCATGCCGCCCGTCATCTCGAAGAAATTGAGGTTGTTCCGAAAGTAATCCCCGACGAGGACATCCACGCGGTGATCCCGCCGATGCTGGGACTGGGACTGCACGAGAGCGCCCAGGGAGGCCCGGATCACGGTGGTGTCGATGTCCCTGAGACGGTAGACGATCTGGAACGGTTTCTGCAGCCCGGGCAGGGCAAGCTGCTCCCGGTTCCGCTGCAGTTCATCCTTCATGGCCTTCCGGATCGCCAGTCGCGAAGCCTCGTCCTGGGCGAGGGCGGGCGCCGCCAGGGCCAGGAGCGCCAGCAGGGCCAGGGCCCGGCGGGCCGTTTTCTGTACGTTCGTCATGAGTCCTCCTCTCATCGGGTGGTGACGGCGGAGACGGCCGTCCCGTCGATACCTTCCACGCAGGGCCTCGGCAGGAGGGGCGGTTTTTCCTGGGACTTGTCCTTTTTCTGAACCTCGATCTGCCGGATCAGGAGCGTGGGTGAAACGCACGTGACCGGAACGCCCCCGGACTCGGCGCCACAGGTCCCCGTGAAGACGCCCGTGTCGCCGCCGGCGGCCTCCACGTTGCTGAAGATCACCAGCGGGGTCCCCACCAGGTCGACCCCCCGGACCAGCTCGTCGGGTTTGCCGTCGGCGTAGATGCGGTAGACTTCCACCGGCGTCACGTTGAAGGCGTTGGGCATGTAACGGCCCGTCATGGTGAAGCCCCCCGTGACCTCCTGGAAGAGCAGCCCGAAGGGCTTCCCCTGCTTGCGGCACTCTTCGACGAGGCGCTTGCGCAGGTCGTCCATGCTCAGTTTCCCCTCCGTTTCGATGATGAGGTTGGACTGGCGAGCCACCGGGGCGTATCCCGCCTCCGATCGGCCGTGCCCGTTGGAACGCGGGAACCCCTCGATGGGGGAACGGGACATGAGGAAATCCCGGAGAACGCCCCGGTCGACGATGGTGACCCGTTCCGCCTTCGTCCCCTCGTCGTCGAACAGGTAGTACCCACAGAGGTCCTGCCCCGCAAATTGCTTCCTGAGCGGGTCGCAGAGGACGGTCAGGGATTCGGGGAGCAGTTTCTCCCCGACCTTCTTCTTGAAGGTCTGCCCCTCGTCCTCGCTCTTCTGCCGATGCCCCTCGATGCGGTGACCGAAGATCTCGTGGAAGAAGACCCCCGAGGCCTTGCCAGAGAGGAGGGCGGGCCCGGAGTAGGGGTCCACCACGGGGGCGGTCCGGAGGGCTTCCAGTTTCTTGACCAGGGCCTTCACCTCGGCGAGCACCTCGGCGTCGCCGGGAAGGCCCTCGGGCGTGTAGGCGAAGAAGGTCCGGTAAAGGGGCAGTTCCATCCCGTCGTCGGACTTGGTGCTCCCGTTGATGCGGATGTAGGCGCCGGCGGTGTTCTGGACCACCCGGACGCCCTCGCTCGACACGAAGTACTTGCGCGTCGTGGTGTAGCTGAATCCGGCATCCCCCTCGGCGACTTTCGGGTTCTCCTTGAAGCAGGCCGAGTAGGCCTTCACCCGGGCCGCCCAGGCGTCCCGGTCCACGGACACGGCCGCGACCGGCGGTTCGAAGTGCACCGCCGGGGACCCGGTGAGGGTGAAGTCGGCGGACTTGTCTTCCTGCTCCACCTTGACCGCCACGTTGGCCTTGACCTTGGCCAGGCGGTCCACCGCGGCCTTGTACCGGCTGTCGGTCTCTTTCCACAGGATCGCCCGGATGGCGTCGGCGTCGTCGTCCAGGGGCAGGGCGACCCGGACGGGCACCCGTGAGAGGAGCCCCTCCATCATGTCGCCACGGAGGGAGTGGGTGTTGTCGAGCTTCGGTTCGCCGACCCGGACCATCACGGTGAGGTAGCGGTTGACGGTCTCGTCGGATTGGGTGAGGGCCCCGAAAGACGACGACACGATCACCCGGCGGACCTCGTCCACCCGGTAGGCCAGGTAGTAGGGCGCGGTTTCCTGTTTCTTCAGGGCGTCCATCTCCCGTTGCAGTTCGGCGGCCAGGACGTCGAGCAACTTGTCCTGCGCGGGCAGGGCGGAAAAACCCGCCGCCAGGAGGACGGCGAGCGCCGTCCACCGGAGGCCGGGCCGTCCCTTGCGGAAATAATCGAGCATCGATTTCCTCCTGTCGGAAATTTGCGAAATTACCAATACGTTGCGGGAACCGGGAGGTTTCGCGCTGAATCGCTTCCCCGGAACTCAGCGGCCCGTCCCCGGGGCATTGGGGAAGAAGAGCGGCTTGCCGCAGGCGGCCACCCCGAATTCCGCGATCGCTGTCTGGCCTGCGGGGGAAACCAGCCATCGGGCGAGGATCTCGGCCTCCGGCTTTTCCGGCCGGCCGAATTTCGCCAGGCGGACCGGGATCACGCCGTAGGGGTTGAACATCGCGGGGTCGCCCTCGAGGAGGATCTCGAGTTCCAGTTTCGGCTTCATCTTGAGGTAGGTCGCCCGGTCCGTCAGGGCATAGGCCTGCTGGTTGGACGCCATGAGCAGGACCGCCCCCATCGCCTGCCCGGCCTCGGCGTACCACGGCCCGCCGGGGGTCACCCCGGCGTCTTCCCAGAATTTCCGCTCCGCCTGGTGGGTCCCGGACTCGTCTCCCCGCGAGACGAAGGGGGAACCGGCGGCGGCGATGGCCTTGAAGGCCGCGCTCGCCGCCCGGGTGCCGCGAACCCCCGCCGGGTCCGCCGGGGGCCCGACCAGGACGAAGTCGTTGTACATGACGTCCAGGCGGTAGCGGCCGTACCCCTCCCGCATGAACCGTTCCTCGTCCTCCCGGGAGTGGGCCAGGATGACGTCCACGTCACCGGTGCGACCCAACGCCATGGCCTTTCCCGAACCGACGGCGATCACGTCCACCCGGATCCCCGTATCCTTCTCGAACTTCGGCAGCAGCCAGGCCAGCAGACCGGAGTTTTCCGTGCTGGTGGTGGTGGCCAGCCGGACGACGCGCACCGCCGGGGCCTGCCCGCCGCACCCGCCGAGCCCCAGGGCCAGGGCCGCCACGAGGCCCGCCGCAGGCAGCACGGCCCGCACCCGGGCGGAAAGGCGCCGCGCCGGGGCCCTTGGGACCCTCTTCCTCCCCGTCGTTACGACTCGCATCCCTCAACCTCCTGCATTTCGAAAGCCTACGTCCTCGGGTGAAACTTCAGGTACGCCGCCTTGAGGCGCTGGTGCGTGATGTGCGTGTAGATCTGGGTCGTGGAGATGTCGGCATGGCCCAGCATCATCTGCACCGAGCGCAGGTCCGCGTCGTGTTCCAGGAGGTGCGTGGCGAAGGAGTGCCTGAGCACGTGCGGGGTGAGGGGCTTGGTGATCCCCGCCTTCCGGCCGCAGTCCCGGACCAGCTTCCAGATTCCCTGGCGCGTGAAGCCGACCCCCCTGCGGTTGACGAAGAGGACCGCAACCGGGCGCTTCACGAACAGGGGGCGGCACTCCCGGAGATACCTCCGGACCCAGTCCGCCGCGTGGGTCCCAACGGGGATGATGCGTTCCTTGTTGCCCTTTCCGATGCACGTCAGGAAGCCGATCTCGGGCTGAAAATCCTGCACCCGCAAGCCGGTGAGCTCCGACACCCGGAGGCCGGTGGCGTAGAGGATCTCCAGGATGGCCCGGTCCCGGACCCCGGCGGGCTTGTCGGTCCCCGGCGCCAGGAGCAGGCGCGTCACCTCGTCGGGGTCCAGGTACTTGGGGAGGTTCTTCCACCGCTGGGGCGATTCCAGCAGGTGGGCCGGGTCCGCGGCCAGGAGACCGTCGAAGACGAGAAAGCGGTAAAAGCCCCGCACGGAGGTGACCATCCGGGCGATGGAGGTCGGCTTGTAGTTCTGAAGATAGAGCGATTTGAGGAATTCCAGCAGGTCCGTCCGGGTGAGGGCCGCCGGTTCCAGCTGTCTTTCGCCCGCAAAACCGGCCAGCTTCGCCAGGTCCCGTCGGTAGGCCGCCAGGGAATTGGACGCCAACCCTTTCTCGACCAGGAGGTGGTTGAGGTACTCACCGATCAGGTCGCGGGCCATGGGGTGTCCTCCGCCGGGGTTCAGGAACCGGCCCGCCCGTCGAGGAAGGGCCGGATGGCGGCGGGGGACCCCCGGTAGAGGCGGCAGTAGTAATTGTAATTTCGAAAAATGGACTTGACGTAGTTCCGCGTCTCCGTCATGGGGATCATCTCGACGATCTCCTCCATGGACAGCCTCCCCTGCCAGCGCGTGAAGACTTTCACCACCCTTCCGGGCCCGCCGTTGTACCCTCCCAGGGCCAGCGGCACGCGCCCGTCCATCATGCGGAGCACCTTGAGCAGGTAGCCGCACCCGAGCCGGATGTTGAACCCGGGCTCCTCGAGGCGTTTCTCGAGGGGGGCCGTCCGGCCTTTCCACCGCGCTTCGACGGCGGCGGTGGAGGGCAGAAGCTGCATCAGCCCCACCGCGTTGGAAACGGAGCGGACATCCTCGCGGAAAGCGGACTCCTGCCGGATGAGCGACAGGACCAGCCACGGGTCCACGGGGCTCCCGGCCAGTTCCCGCTCGACCAGGTCCCGGTACCGCGCGGGGTAGAGGGCTTCCCAGACGGGGCGCGGCAGGCTTTCGAGGGGCATCCCGTAGGCCTCCGGCCACGCCCGGTTGAAATGCCGGATCAGCAGGAAGGTGTCACCGGCCTTCCACGACAGGTCGAAGAGAAGGGCGTGGACGTCCCGGGGCGGGTTCTCTCCCCCGAGGGCCAGGAGGCGCCGCCGGGTCGCGTCGGGATACCCCGCCGCCCAGGACTGCAGGAGGAAGGCGAGTTCCCCCTTGCCCGGCCCGGTGACCCATGTCCCCAGCGGCAGTTCGACCGGGGGAAAGTACCGGACCTGCAGGGAAGCCATCCAGTAGGCCGTGCGCACGTTGAGCGGGTCGATCCGGCCCAGGCGGGAGGAGTGCTCACGGGCCAACTCGGCATAGTAGGAGCAGGGGAAGACCCGGGGGATGGCGGCGAACACCGCGGACGCCTCGGGGGCGTTGGCCCGGCGGAGGGAGCAGACCCCGTGCCAGTACAGCGCGGCCAGGGCGAACTCCTTCCCGGGGTCTTCCCCGTGGGCCCGGACGAAGCCGGCGTCCGCCAGGTCGAAACGCCCCTCCGCGTAGTCCGCCCAGGCGATCTTCCACCAGGCTTCCGCCCGCGTTTCCCGGGAATCCCCCCGGGCCGCGACGATGCCGTAGAGCTTCCGGACCGCTTCGAGGTCACCGTCCATCTCGGCCCCAAACGCCAGGGTCCGCAGAACCGGGAGGTAAAGGTCGGACTCCTGACCCAGCGCGAGGACATGGGGGACGGCCTTCCCGAAGAGGTCCACCTTCTTCAGGCGGTTCGTGCAAAGGGCGATCAGGCACCAACGGTCGGCCGTCTCCACGGGCGTCGAGGGTTTGATCTTTTCCGCCCAGCGCAGGGCAAGGGCCGGTTCCCCCGCGCGATAAGCCGAAAGGGCCGCCGAAAGGTGCATCGAGACGGGAAGCTTGCGGAAGGCGGGGGTTGCGGAGACCGCCGAGAAACAGCGCCAGGACCGCCGGTACTGCTGGCTTTCCAGGAATTTCCGCCCCAATTCCGCGGTCTCCGCCGCCGACAGGAACGTCCCGGCCCAATCCCTCGCGGAGGCCGCTTCGGCGAGATTACGCGCCTCATCCCAGGCCGCGGGCGAAGAAATGTCCATCAGGGCGTCCCGGATCCCGTCCCGCGCCGCTTTTCCGTTGCCGGCCTCCCGGGCCGAAAGGACGGACTCCAACCGCTGCCAGGCGACGTTTGCCCCGCGGGCAGCCACACTCCCGCCGGGAATGCGGGAGACCGGCCCGGCCCGGCCCGCGCGGGCCCAATGCCGGACCCACCGATAACGGAGTTCCGGGTCGGCCGGGGCGCCGGCCTTCGCCGCGTCCAGCAAGCGGAGGGCCGGGTCCGCGAGTTCCGGCCGGGATTCGAGCAGCGACATCAACCGCTCGAAGGCCGGACCGGCCAGGGCCGTGTGCCGGAAGACCTCGGGGTGACAGTAGGATTCCAGGGCCCGCGGCGGGTCTTCCCCCGCCAGGGCGTCTCCGAGTTTGAGCCGGGCGAGCCCGCGGCAGGTCTCATCCCCGGGGCCCGCCTTCCGTTCGATGACCCCGCGCCACCTTTCAGTGCGCTCCGCGGCGGCGGGGAGCCGGTCGATCTCCTCCCGGGCGGAGGCAAACGCCCGCAACCCGGGGTCCCGTTGCAGGAGGAGATCGAAAGACACCGTGGGGAAAAAGCCGGCGGTCGGCTCCGCCGCCGGGCCGGCCTTCACGGGGCTGGAGGGGCCGCCCGGAGGGAGGGCGGAGAGGAGAATCAAGGCAGAAAAAACCGCCGCGGCGGCCGGGCGCAACAACGGCGGTAAAGCTCGAAACCGGGTTTTCACGTCAGGACGTGATCTGCGGACCGGGATATTCCGTGCCCATCCGGCTGCCGTCATTCTCCCCGAGGATCCGGACCAGCTCTTCGTGGAAGTAATCGATCCGGGACGAGACCTGGCCGGAGACGCGCTTGTCGTACATTTCCCGGCTGCGGTCGATGTCCCGCCGGAGCCGGCGGTAGAGGTCCTTTTCAACGCGACCTTCCGCGACGGATTCCTCGTTGTAGAGCTTGATCTCGGAAACGAGCAGACGGGCGAAGCGCTTGGCGTCAACGTGCAGCCGCTCTTCCTCCGGGGAACCCCAGAGCGGGGCCGCGGGGGCGGCGGCCACGGGGGGCGCGACGGGGGGCGCGACAGGGGGCGCAGGTTCCGGCGGGCGGAAAGCGGTGAAGGTCGGCGGGGGCGGAATGCGCTCCTCCGCTTTCTCTTCCAGGAGGATTTCCTCCATGGGCTTCTCTTCGAAGACGAATTCCTCGACCTCCTCGACCGGGGCCGGCTTGGGCGGTTCGAAGACGACAGGGGGAGCGAAGGGGGAGGGCGCCGCCGGGGAGACGCCGATGGCGGGACCCTCCAGGTCGATCTCGATCTCCGGCACGGCGGACGCCTCGGGCTCAGGGGGCCGGGGTTCCAGCTCGAGCATCATGGGGATCTCGGGGGGCGGACCGAGTTGTTTCTTGGTGATTTCCTCCGCCTCGGGGAAGAGGTCTTCCTCCGCCTCGGGAACCGCAACGGCCGGTTCGGGCTCGATGACCGGCTCGAAATCCGTCACCGGTTCGGGCTTGAGATCGTAGGAAAACGGCGGGAGGGCCTCCTCGACGGCGGGGGCTTCCTCCTCCTCCAGCGCCGGGGGAGGCTCCGTCACGGAGAGGTCCCACGCGGTCTCGAGCCGGTGAAGCCGCTCGGACACCTCGGGGGGAAGCTCCTCCTCGGCCTTCTCCTCGACCCTGCCCTCCTCGGGTTTCACGATCGGCTCGGGGGCCTCCTCCACCCCCTCCAGTTCCTCGATTTCCTGGACGGGCTCGGGCACGGGCGGCGGCGCCTCCTCGACCGCCTCGACCTCCTCGAACGTCTCGATCTCCTGCACCGGTTCGGGAACAGGCGGAGGCATCGCCTCGACCACCTCGAGTTCCTCGATCTCCTGCACCGGCTCGGGAGTGGGCGGAGGCATTTCCTCGACCGCCTCGAGTTCCCCGATCTCCTGCACCGGCTCGGGGACGGGTGAGGGAAATTCCTCGACCACCTCGAGTTCCTCGACCTCCCGGACGGGCTCGGGAACGGGCATCTCCGCCATGAAGGGCGGGACCTCCCGTGCCTCCTCGACGGCGGGGGCTTCCTCCGGAAGCTCCTCGACGACTTCCTCGACGGTTTCCTCTTCAACCGCTTCCGCGACGGCCACGGCCGCCGGGGCCGGTTCGGCGACCGGCTCGGCCGGGATCTCCACGGGCAGCCCCAGGCTCTTGCGCATGGCCAGGTTTTCCAGCCACAGCGAGGTTACGGACATCAGCAGTTCCAGGTCTCCCTGGACGATCGCCTCTTCCTCCGTCAACTGGTCGCCGTCGAGATAAAGAAAGGCGGAAACGGCATCGAAAAGGCACAGCGGCGCCAGGAAGAACTTGGAGGGTTTCAGGAAACCCGGGATTTCCAGGGTGCTTCGGTAATCGGGCGTGTTTTCGTGGGAAAACACCTGGGCGTTCTTGAACAGGGTGGTTTCGTTCAGCGCGAAGTCTTCCTCGACGATCGCGGCGTAGAGCTTGAAATTCTCGAGGAAAACTTCGTCGAAGCCCCGCCCGTCCCAACCGGTCACGGCCCCTCGCTTGACGATCATGACCAACCCTGCGCCGGAGAGGAGTTGCGAAGCATCCAGAAGGGCACCCAGGACGTCCCGCTGAGAAACGGCCGACCGGATTTTCTTCAGCGCGTTCTTCCACTGGCCGCGCCACTCCTTTTCCCGCTCGAAGACCTTCTCCTTGACAAGGGCCAACTCCCGCTGTTTCGCCGCCTCGAACTCCCGCTGCTTCTCCAGTTCCCTTTCCTGCTCCTTCTGCTTTTCGAGGCCCAGTTCCTGATCCAGCTGCTCTCGAACCTGCACGATCATCGCCGTCTGGCGTTCGGCCACCTCGGCGACGCCGGTCTGAAGGTTCTCGGCCAGGGTCTTGCCAAATGAATTCACCAGGTCCATCGAACGAGCCTTGAGGGAGGACAAGTCCTCGTTCAACCGGCCAATCCACTCTTCCGCCCGTTGTTGAAGCTCCTGAACCAGGCTTTGTGCAAATTCGGGTTCGATGCTCATCCACGCTCTCCTAAGGTGAGGAAGTTGTTAGATCCGATCCCCGGCCGGCCGCTTTCGCGGCGGCCAGGCTCACCCCCATCGCCGGCACCGGGGTCCCGCCTTGCGGCCCGAGCCCGGAAAGTCCCGTCAGGCAACCTTGATGGACAGAATGACGAAGACCACCACTGCCACGATGAGGAAGGTTAACAAAACGATATCGGACATGTTCTTTCTCCCGATATTGACCACTCGGAGTCAGTATACGTCAAACTATTCTGGATTCAATCATAAAGTTGCTTGCGGGAAAAAAAAACGCCCATAACGGGTTTTCGGATGTGTGTTATACTTCCGCCTCGTTCGAGGCATTGAGATGCAAAGGACCCGATCACGCCGATGACACCGGAAATGTTCTCGAAAAGCGGGGAAACCCGCCTGTTCATCCCTTTCCCCAGCCGATGGGTCCCCGCCGTTCGCGCGTGCGTCGCCGCGGCTCTCCTGGCGGCGTGCCTTCCGGCTCTGCCGGCGGAGACCGCTCCCCAGCCACCTCTTGTCCGGAAAACCCTGCTCAACGAGCTGGG
This sequence comes from Acidobacteriota bacterium, assembly GCA_018001935.1. Lineage (NCBI taxonomy): Bacteria > Pseudomonadati > Acidobacteriota > Acidobacteriota bacterium. The sequence continues at coordinate 150,275 of JAGNHB010000001.1, read as the reverse complement.
CGGGGTGATGCTTCGGTCCGACCAGGCACGTTTCGCCCTGACGCTGGGGCTTCAGCAGGGGGCCGTTTTCGACCCTTCCGGGAAGGAAGGCCTCACCCTCGTCACCGCCCGCTACGTGCTCGAGAGACTCCGGCAGGAGATCGAGATCTCCGCCCAGGAGGTGGGAGCCCCGGAGGTCCCCGAGTCGGACATCCTGGTCACCCATGACGGGGTCCGGTTGACGGCGAGAGGGCAGTCTTCCCTCCTTTTCACCGTCGGGCAGGCCCTGTCGCGCGTTCTCCAGTCCGACAAGTACAGCGAACCCCTCTTCCTCTCGGTGCGCGACGGCCTCGCCCGGGAGCTCGAGGGCCGGGAGCGGGACCCGGCCTGGGTGGCCGAGGGCGCTTTCCACACCCTGCTTTACGCCCCGTTCCCGTACGCCCGCAACCCCAACGGCACGGCCCTGTCGGTCCGGGCCCTGGACCTGAAGGACATGATCCGTCACTTCCGGCGGCTCTTCATGCCCAACCGGAGCTTTGTCCGCCTGGTGGCCCCCCTGGGTGAAAGCGAGTTCCGACGTTTCCTGATCCAGTCCTTCGGCTCGTGGACCAAGGGGGAACCGCTGGTCGCCCAGTTCACCCCGCCCGCAGCCGACCAACCCGTCACGGTTTTCCATCTCGCCCCGGGGGCCCGTTACGGTTGCGCCGTCGTGGGGGTGGAGTGCATCCGCCGGAAGAGTGAGGACTACCCTTCCCTCTGGGTCCTGTTCCGTCTCCTCTCCCAGCGGATGGCCGGGCTCCGGGTCCGGTACCCGGAATACCGGTTCGAGCCGTCCCTGGAAGCGCTGGCACTTCGCGGTCACGTCCTCGTCCGCATCGCAGGCCCGGCGGACTTCGACCTCGAGGTGATCGGCGAAACCCTGGGGGTCCTGTCCCGGTTGGCGGACACCCGGCTCGGCTCGGCGGATTTCGACCGGTTCCGCGACGAGTGGCGGCGGTCCATCGAGGCCCGGACGTCCTCCACGGAGGGTTTTCTCGACCTCCTGACCGAGATGGAGTGGTTCCGGCTGGGCAACGGGGTCAACCAGGCCTACCTCCGCCCCATGGACGCCGCCATCCCCGAAGACGTCCCCTTCCTGGCCCGTTCTTTCTTCTCCGCGGGCAAGTACAGGGTCGCCGTCGCGCTTGCCGCCCTGCCGGACTCCAACGCCGTCCCGGCCGCGCTGAGACCCTTCACCGCGGCAGGGGCCCCGGGCCGGGCTTCGGCCCCCCCAGTGACACAGCCATGAGTCCCCGTTCCGACTCCGGACCCGCCGTTGCGGTCGCCCTGCGGGTCCGTTACGCCGAAACCGACCAGATGGGGGTGGCCCACCACGCTTCCCACCTGGTCTGGTTCGAGGTGGGCCGGACGGAGTACTGCCGGGCGGCCGGGTTCTCCTACGCCGACCTCGAACGATCCGCCGGGGTGTTCCTGATGGTGGTCGAGGTGCGCTGCCGCTACCGGCGCGGCGTGTCCTACGACGACCCCATCCGGGTGGAGACCCGGGCCCTGACCTGCACCCCGCGGCTGGTGAGGTTCGCCTACCGCGTCCTCACGGCCGACGGCCTGCCCGTCGCGGAGGGCGAAACCACCCACCTGCCGGTCGGGAGGAACGGGAAGCGCGCGGCCCTCCCCGCACCTTTCCTGGAACTGCTCCGTCGTTTCGGCGAAAATCCCGTCCCGGGGGCGGAGCATTCATGAGCGCGGAGCACGACACCTCCAGGCTCCGGCCGTTCCCTGCCCTGTGGCGCCGCTGGATGCCCCGTATCCTGTCGCTGGGAATGGCGTCCTACGTGGTCGGGACCCTTCTCCAGTGGAGCGGTTTCCCCGGGAGTTCCCTCCTGCTGCTGCTCTCCCTCCCCCTCCTCCTGGTCAGCATCCCGTGGGCGGTCTTCCGGCTGTATCACTATTTCCGGGAACGTGTGCTCTTCCGCGTGCGGAACCGGATCATCGTGTTTCACCTCTTCGCCGGGCTCATCCCCCTGCTGGTCATCCTCCTGATCTCGGTCATCACCCTCTACCTCTTCCTGATCAACCTTTCCATCTTCATATACGACAACGAGATGAAAAACCTGGGGTTCCGCCTGAACAGCCTCAGCGCCGAGCTGATGCAGACGGTCTACGACCAGCCCGAGTCCCGAGAGGACCCCGACTACCTCCACTACACCTTCAGCGCCGTGATCGAGAAACGGGCGCCGGACCTCCCGGCCCCGCACATCCTCTACTACCGACTCGACGAGAACCGGCACATCGTCTACCTGGCCGTCCACTCCTCTCTCCCGCCGAAGGAGTTCCTCCCCGAGTACCTCCCCGACTGGCTGCAGCAGCTCCCGTACTCCGGCGTCCTCCTGAAGCACTACAGCGCGTTCATCTACTCCCACAACCCCCTGCAGGTCAACGGCCAGACCTACTTCATGGACATCTTCGTCCCCTTCGACGACGATCTCTACCAGTACTTCAGCAAGAGCGCCAGCCTGCTGGCCTACGCCACCATCGAAACCCAGGAGCGGGACAGCCGGGCCGGCCTTCGGCACGGTTCCTTCCGCCCCTTCAACGGGTTCCGGGGAAACGGCTCCGCGCCCGCGGCTTCGGACATCCCCCACAACGAGAAACTGTTCACGAGCCTCGGCGCGGGGGGCAGCTTCACCATCTCCACCGTGGACACCGTCACCGCGACCGACTGGTACAACCAGGAGCACCATTCCCTGTCCGCCACCGGGAAGACCCTGGCCATCCACCTCCGCATCCCCCTGAAAACCGTCCTGGAGTACCTCTCGTCCCGGTCCTACGCCGGCCAGATCTTCCTGAAGATGCTCTATTTCTTCATTTACTTCTTCCTGGTCGTCGAGGTGTTCTCCATCGTCGTCGGGGTGCTCATCATCCGTGCCGTGACGCGCTCCATGCACCAGCTCTACCGGGGGACGCAGGAACTCCGGAAGGGCAATTTCAGCGTGGAGATCCCCGTTCGTCGCCGGGACGAGCTGGGCGTGCTCTCCGAGTCCTTCAACGCGATGGCCCGCAGCGTTCGGGGCCTGCTCATCGAGGTGGCCGACAAGCAGCGGATACGCCGTGAACTGGAAATCGCCCGGCAGGTCCAGCAGGAGTTCTTCCCCAAGAAGCTGCCGGAAGTCCCGGGGCTGGCCCTCATCGGCAAATGCAGCCCGGCCCGGGAGGTCAGCGGCGACTTCTACGACTTCATCCCCCGGGCGGACGGCATCCTGGACATCCTGGTGGGGGACATCAGCGGGAAGGGGATCTCCGCCGCGCTCCTGATGGCGAGCGTGCAGAGCGCCTCCCGCGCCCAGCCCCCCCTGGAAGGGACCGCCTGCACGCCCGGCGGGACGACGCGGCAGATGAACTCCTTCCTTCAGGCGCTCAATGTGCACCTCTTCAACATCACCCCGGAGGAGAAATTCGCCACCCTGTTCCTCGCCCGCCTCTGTACCCGGCACGGCCGGCTCTTCTACTGCAACGCCGGGCACGAGAGCCCCTTCCTCATCCGTGCCGACGGCGGGGTGGAGCGGCTCGAGACGGGCGGGACGGTCCTGGGGGTCTTCCCGGAGATCGAGTTCGAGATCGGGGAGGTTTCGCTGCATCCGGGCGATCTCCTCGCCGTCTACACCGACGGTCTCCCCGACGCCGTCGACAAGTCCGGGACGGATTTCGGCGAGGAGCGCCTTCTCGCCGCCCTCCATGAAAACCGCGGCCGGCCCCTCGAGGAGCTTCACTCCGCCGTGACCTCCGCCGTGACCGAGTGGTTCGCCGGCGTCCCCCAACACGACGACATCACCCTCGTCCTGCTCGAGGTCGGCGCAACCGGAGCGCCCGACCATGCATCCGATCCATTGCAGGCCGCTTGCCCGGACCTGCCGCCCCGCCCGGCGGACAACCCGTGAACCAAGGAGCTTCGATGTACCCGTCACCCGTGCGCATACCCTGTCTGTGCCTGCTGGCCGCCCTGCTGACCCCCGCTCCCTGCGCCGCACCCGGGGGAACATCCCCGGCCGCGGGCGACGCGCCGCGGGCCCGATGGTTCAAGCCCGGCCCGGGCTCCCCGGCCTTCCCTTCCCCCGGGGAAGCCGTGGGGCACTTCCTCGCCACAACCCCCTCCGCCCGCTTTCACTCCGCCGCGGGCGACCTTCGGGAGGAGCGCCTCGATCGGTCCCCCGCCGGCGTCCACGTCCGCCTGGCGATGGAACACGGCGGCATCCCGGTGCTCAACGGGCGTCTCGACCTCCACCTGGACCACGAGAACCGCCTCTACCTCGCCGTGGACTCCCTGCCCGACGCCCCCGTTTCCTGGAATGAAACCTTCCCGGACCGCCGGGCGGCCCTCGAAATGGCATGGGCCGGCTTCGACCGGCATCCGGAGGGCTTCATTCCCGCCCGTGTCCTCCCCGGGGCCCTTCTTTCCCCGGTCGCGACGGAATCGGTCCGGCCGGTTTACTGGGTCGAGGCCGGCGTCCCCCGCGCCGCGTGGGCGATCGTGCTCCACCGGGCGTCCCCCATCGCCCGGTCGATCTTCGTGGTCGGCGGTTCGCCCCTCCGCACCCTGGCCGTCCTCCAGGGGCTGCAACACGTGGACGGGACGGGCCAGGTCTTCCTTCCCAATCCCGTGAACGCACTCAACAACACGGCGCTGACCCCGACGTCGCCCCCGGCGGACTTCGAGGGCGCCTACACCTCCGTGACGCTGCAAGGCCTGGACGCGCCGGTGAACGGGAAATACGCCCTGGTCGGCCCCCACGTGAAGATCAGTTCCCTGTCCAACGAGCCCCCGGGGACCGCCCCGCCCCAGGAAAGCACGCCCGTCTTCGTCTACGAACGCACCGACCCCGGCTTCGGGGCGGTCATGGCCTACTACTGGATCGACACCTGCGTCCGGCACATCCGGGCCCTCGGCTTCACCGGCATCATGAACTACCGCATCGAGGTGGACGCCCACGGGCTCAGCGGGGCGGACAACTCCCACTACTGGCCCTACGGGAGCGGGCGCGGGCACATCGCCTTCGGGGACGGCGGGGTGCCGGACGCCGAAGACGCCGACGTCATCGTCCACGAGCTCGGCCACGCCATCCAGGACAGCACCAGCCCCAACTATTTCCTCGAGTACGGCCAGGCGGGCTCCATCGGCGAGGGCTTCAGCGACTACTGGGCCTTCAGCAACACCTACAACCACAGCGTCGCCAACAGTTTCGACCCTTTCTGCATCGCGGAGTGGGACTTTGCCACCATCTCCTTCTTCGACCCGCCCTGCCTGAGGCGGACGGACACGGGGAAGGTCTACCCGGACGACATGACGGGGCAGATCCACACCGACGGGGAGATCTGGTCGTGCGCCCTGGTGAACCTCTTCCTCCAGCTCGGGAAGAACGTCACCGACCGCATCGTCCTGCAGAGCCACTACCTGATGCCCTACGGCCCCACTTTCTACGGCGGGGCCACGGCCATGCTGGAGGCCGACGCCCAGCTGTTCGGCCGGCAGAATCAGTGGGCGATCTACGACGAGTTCGTCCGGCGGGGGGTCTTCGTGACGGGCGACCTCAACGTCAGCCGCAGGACCGACGCCGTGGACCTGCTGATCTTCGCCCGTTACGTCGCCGGCGACATCGGGCAGGGGGAAGGCAACTTCAACGCCGTGATCCTGTCGGCGGACCTGGACCGGAACGGGACGGTGAACGCCGCCGACTACGTTCTCCTGGCACAGTGCTTCGCAAACTGACCCATCGGGCGGACCCCAATTCCGCGAGGAGACAGGCGCGGGAAGCGGTCCCCGCGGCCGCGGTGCCGAGGCCTTGAGCATCGGGCACCCCGGCGCGAGCGCGCAAGGAACACTGCCGTAATTCCAGGCATTCGAGTCTCTTCGTGTGGTTCGCGGTTTTCCGCCCGGCGGGACGAGGGCCCATGCAAAACACCTCGATGACGACAATCCTGTTGCGCCTCTTCCTGGCCGCCGGGGCACTGACCCTGGTGGTTTCCTACTGGGGGCGGGAGTCGCTCCCCCCGGTGGGGGACATCCTGCCCGACCTGGCCGCCGAACCGGTTCAGACCCCCACCGACGCCGCGCCGTTCAAGGTGGACCGGGACGGTTACACCGCCGAACTGACGCCCCGGTTTCACTACGAGTTCGCCGGCCTGGTGGTCTCCTACTACGACAGCAACGCCTGGCACGACATGACCCACCGGGATGACCCCTTCAACACCAAGGACCTGTGCGTCCTCTGGGGACGCAATGTCGCCAGCGACGTCTTCCACCGGGTGAAGTTCTCCCACGGCGAGTTCACCTGCTGGTGCCGGTGGGACAGCGCGGAACTGGGGAGCCGCTTCAACCTCAACCAGATCGCCAACAACCACATCATCCCGGCGAATGACGCGGTCAGCCGGGTGCTGGAGGAGATCCGGACCGGGGACCAGGTGAAGGTCCGGGGCCTCCTCGTGGACTATCGCGTCCGCCTTCCCAACGGCTGGGGGACGCGAACCACGAGCACCGTCCGGAACGACCGGGGGTGCGAGATCATCTACGCCGACGCGGTGGTGGTGCTCCGGCGGGGGAACCTCGTCTTCCGGGCCCTCTTCGACTACAGCTTCTACCTCGTCATCGGCTGCCTGGCGGTGATGGCCGTCCGCTTCGTGCTGAGCATCCTCGGGAAACGCTGAGGGGTTCACTCCTGTCCATTGCAGGCAGGAAGAAGTCGGCTGCGGGGAGGGCCGCCGCACCTCAGGCCCTCCGGTGAGGCACTCCCGTATCCCCGGACATGAACCCATCATCCGCTTTTGACTTCGGTGGGCAAACCGGTTATCATCCGCTTTCATCGCTTCGCCCCGAAAGGACCGGGGCGAAGAGAACACGCGAGGACCACCGACCATGCCCGACCCCTCCACAACACCCCGGCCCCGCTCCACAGAACCTTTTTCCGCGCCGGGCGGCATGCCTGCCCTCCGTCCCGGTCAAGATCATCCCGCTCCAGTCCACGATCCCCGGACGGGGCCCGCCATCCGCTGCGCCGGGCTGGTCAAGCGCTACAAGGACGTCACCGCCGTGGCGGGGCTGGACCTGGAAGTCGGCCGGGGCGAGTGTTTCGGGCTCCTCGGGCCCAACGGCGCCGGGAAGACCACCACCGTGGAGATCCTTGAAGGCCTCCTCCCCGCCGACGCGGGTCTCGTGGAAGTCCTCGGCCACACCTGGGGCCGCGGCGGGGACCACGCCTGCCGGGAGCGCCTGGGGGTGTTGCTCCAGGAGACCCGGTTCCCGGAAAAACTGACGGTCCTGGAAACCGTCCGCCTCTTCCGGAGTTTCTACCGGAACGGTCGGGACCCCGACCAGGCCATCGCCGAGGTGGAACTGGACGAGAAGCGCCTGGCCCGTGTCGGCAAGCTCTCCGGCGGGCAACGGCAGCGCATGGCCCTCGCCTGCGCCCTGACCGGCGACCCCGAACTGCTCTTCCTGGACGAGCCCACCACCGGGCTGGACCCCCAGGCCCGCCGCAAGATCTGGGACCTGGTGGAGGCGTTCAAGCGGAAGGGGGGGACCGTCCTCCTCACCACCCACTACATGGAGGAGGCCGCCCGGCTCTGCGACCGCGTCGCCGTCATGGACCACGGGAAGGTGATCGCCCTCGGCTCCCCCGCCGAACTGATCGCGGCGCTGGACGCCGCCCAGATCGTGGAGTTCGTCCCCCGCCCCCCCCTGGACCTCGCCCTGCTGGACGGCCTCCCCGGCGTCCGCGACGTTCGGGAGCGCGACGGCCGACTCCGCCTCACCGTGACACGGATCGGGCACGCCCTCCCGGCCCTCCTTTCCCTGCTCGAGGAACGCGATACCGAGATCGCCTCCCTGACCACCCACCAGCCCACGCTGGAAGACGTTTTCATCCACCTCACGGGACGGGAGCTTCGCGATGAGTGACCCCAGGCCCCCCTCTACCGGTCCGGCCCGTTTCAGCCCGCTCCGGGAACTCACCCGGACGCGCATCCTCGAGTTTTTCCGGGAAAAGGAAGCCCTCTTCTGGACCTTCGGTTTCCCGGTGCTGCTGGCCCTGGCCCTGGGGAGCGCTTTCCGGAGCGCCCCGCCAGAGAAGCCGCGGCTGGCGGTGCTGGGGGAGGCCGCCGCCGTTCGACGGGTGGAAACCCTCCTGGGCCCGGAGGCCCACCTCGAGAAACTCTCCGAGGCAGAGGCCGAGAAGAGCCTGGGCAAGGGAAAACTGGACCTCCTGGTGGTGGCGGAGACCACCCCGCCGGGCGGGACCGTCCGGGTCACCTACCGCTTCGACCCCACGCGGGGGGACTCCCGCTACGCTCGCCTGGTGACCGAGAACCTCCTCCAGCGCGCGGCCGGCCGCCGGGACGCCCTCCCATCCGGGGAGAGCCCTTTCAGCCGGCCCGGCTCCCGCTACATCGACTTCCTGATCCCGGGCCTGATCGGGCTCAACCTCATGGGGAGCGGGATGTGGGGGATCGGCTACGCCGTGGTTGAGGCCCGGGTCAACAAGCTCCTGAAACGCTACGCGGCCACCCCCATGCGGCGGGCCCACTTCCTGCTGGCGTACATCCTCTCCCGGCTGGTCCTGCTGCTGCCGGAGATGTTCGCCCTGGTGGGCTTCGGCTGGCTCCTCTTCGGCGTGAAGGTCCACGGGGCGATCCTGGACCTGGTGGTCGTGGCCCTGGCCACCTCCTTCGCCTTCGCCGGCCTGGGGCTCCTGGTGGCGGCCCGCCCGCGGACCACCGAGGTGGTCATGGGCTGGATGAACCTGGTGATGCTGCCCATGTGGGTCTTCTCCGGGGCCTTCTTTTCCTACGCCCGGTTCCCGGAGTCCTTCCAGCCCTTCATCCGGGCGCTGCCGCTCACCGCCGCCAACGACGCCATGCGGATGATCGTCAACGACGGGCTCCCTCTCGTGGCCGCCTGGTCCGAGATGGCGGTCCTGGCCGCCTGGTGCGTGGGCGGCTTCCTGCTGGCCCTGCGATGGTTCCGGTGGCAGTAGAGGCTGATAGGCTGAAGGCTGTCAGGCTGAAGGCGGTCAGGCTGAAGGCGGTCAGGCTGAAGGCTGTTAGGCTGAAGGCTGCCAGGCTGAAGGTCCGGAGGACGCGTACCGGGGTCGGTATCGGGGCCGGAGAAGGCACCGGGCCAATGGCGATTTCGTTGCGTGGCTGCAGTTCTTTCAGTCCATTTGGTTCTGGATGTCCTTTTGGTCCTTTTGGTCCTTTAAGTCCTTTCGTCCTTTCAGGCGGCGAGCCTGGGCAACGAGACCGATTCCGACACCAACCCGGATGGCCATGGGCAAGCGGAGGTTTTCGAGATGAGCGACGGCATCGTGGAACGCTACCACCGGATTCGTGAGCGGATCGACCGTGCGGCCGGGTCCTGCGGCCGTCGGCCCGGGGACGTCACCCTCGTGGCGGTGTCCAAGACCTTCCCCGCGGAGGCTGTCGCCGGCCTCGCGGGAGTCGGCCCCGTCGTCCTGGGCGAGAGCCGGGTCCAGGAGGCCGCCGGCAAGATCGCCGCCCTGGCGGGGCTCCCCGTCACCTGGCACCTGATCGGCCACCTGCAGTCCAACAAGGCCAACCGGGCCGCGGAACTCTTCTCGATGGTCCACTCCGTGGACGACGTCCCCCTCCTGCAGCGCCTCGAGCGGCGGTGCGCCGACCTGGGGAAGGGCCTGGACGCCCTCGTGGAGGTGAACCTCGGCGGCGAGGACGCCAAGAGCGGCTGCACGGCGGAGACGCTCCCCGCGATCCTGGATGCCGCCTGCGGCCTCAAACACGTCCGGGTCCGGGGGTTTATGACCCTGCCGCCCTGGTGCGACGACCCCGAGGACGCCCGCCCCTTCTTCGCCCGCCTCAGGGAGCTTCGCGACCGCTTCGCGCCCCGCTATGAGGAGACGCTCGACCTCCGTGAACTCTCCATGGGCATGAGCCACGACTTCGAGGCGGCCATCGCCGAAGGGGCCACGATGGTCCGCGTCGGCACCGCCATCTTCGGGGACAGATAGACAACCTGACAACGGTCGTTGTCCGGGAGGGTTCTCCCCCCGTCGCCCCCAACGCGCCCTCGCGTTGGAGACCGGCCTGCTCCCCACGCTTGATCACTCTCGCGCAGGAGACCGCAACTACATGATGAATGAGCAATTATCACGCCTGACACCTCTCAGTCAGGTAGATCGGCCAGGCTTTCCCTGGCGCACCAGCAGGCGCAGAAAAAGCAAAAACGGGCGTCATCCTGGAGGGGCGCTTCCTCGAACCGCGCCCGGCCGACATCGCGGAAGGATGTTCCCCAAAGTGTGTTCATTCGGCAGCGAGTTCGATTTGAAGGTACCGTAGAAACCGGGGAACGCGGGGGGTCTCGCGAGCGAGTTCCGGTCCCGGCGAAGTTCGGAGCGGCCGATTCACCCCGGCAGTCCCGTGTGGCTTGACATCCGGGAAGGGATCCCCTATGCTCGTCCTGCTGAAGCGAAATCCGGAGGACACTGCCCATGACGGAAACGGACACCCACCTTTCCCTGCCGGCGCCGGCTCCCGGCACCTCCCAACCCGCGGGCGATTTCCCGGCCGACGACGGGGCGGAGGTGATCAAGCCGCTGACGCGCAGCATCTGCGGCGCCTGCCTGGCGGAGGTCCCTGCGCGGGTGCTGGTGCGGGACGGCCGGGTCCACCTGGAGAAACGGTGCCCCGCGCACGGGGTCTCGTCCGCCGTCATCGAACCGGACCCCGCCTTCTACCGCGCCGTCTGCCACACCGGGGCCAACCGGCGCCCCTTCGACCCCGCCCAGAAGCGCCTGATCATCCCCGTCGAGTACCGTTGCAACCTCGACTGCATGTTCTGTTACCTGCCCGACCGGACAAAACCGAACCTGAGCTGCGAACGGATCGAGCGCGCCATCCAGGACTTCGACGGCGACTCGATTGAACTCTCCGGCGGCGAGCCCACCCTCCGGGAGGACCTTCTCGACCTGGTGCGGCTGGTCCGGAAGTACGGCAAACGCCTCCACCTCGTCACCAACGGACTCCGCCTCGCGGACCTCGACTACGTGCGCCAGTTGAAGGAAGCCGGCCTCCACAAGCCCTTCCTCTCGCTCTACAGCCTGGACCGCGAGACGGAGCGGCAGATCTGCGGGCGGGACGTCCTGGACCTGAAGCTGAGGGCCTTCGAGAACCTCCTGAACGAGGGGATGGCCCCCGCCCTCAGCTTCACCCTCGTGCCGGGCGTCAACAACGGCTCCATCCGGGACCTGGTCTTCCTCACCGCCCGGAGCGGCCTTCCCTTCGTCACCCTTCGCCGGGTAGCGCGGGTGGGCACTCACCCCGACAGCCCGCGTTACTTCTTCTCCGAGTTCGTGGCGGACATCGCCCGCGCCCTGGGGTGGACCCCCGCTCAGATCCTGCAGCGCAAGCAGCAGCACTTCTCGCCCTATTTCCTCTACCTGACCGCGTGGGTGTCCCCGGCCTGGGGGAAGTGCATCCCCTGCCGGGGGCGGGAGGAAACCCCGGAAGCGGCGCTGGAGAGGCTGCCCCGGGAAGCGGGGGACCCGCTTCCCCCGGTGGGCGCGGCGGAGGGGCCTCCGGTCCAGCGGGTCCGGTTCCGGATCGCGGCCTGGCCGGACATCGAGGACATCGATCTCGACGAGGCGTCCTACCAGATGTACCAGCACCTCTACGACGGGGAAAAACCGATGGATTTCTTCCAGGCCATGATTCGCAACGAGGGATTGTAGATCCGGGGGCCCTTTCGGGCGGGAGGTTGACATGACGAGAAGCCGAGTGACCCTGTTCACCCTCTTCCTGGCGACGCTGGCCGGGATGACCTTCGCCACCGACTTCACCCAGTACGTGGCCCACTTTGCCTTGGACGGCACCTGGTCGACCCGCCTGGACATCCAGAACGGCCACGGCGCCGTCGTCACCGTGGACGTGACCGCCTACGACGACAGCGGGGCCCTGATGACCGCGGCCACGCTGGTCGTCCCGGCCAACGGTTACCGCAAGGGCCCGCTGACGACCCTGCTCCCCTACCTCCCGTCCCCGTCCACGGGCTCTCTCTTCATCACCAGCCACGAACCGGACCTCGGCGGGGCTGCCGCGTCGAAGGTGAACGCCATCGTGCTCTTCGAGACGTCCTCGGGCAGCGCGGGACCCTGCATGGCCGGCCTGCAGTCCTTCCGTTCCCCGCAGAAAGTGCTTCACTTCCCGTGGTTCGAGAACTCGACCGACTTCTGGACGGGGATCGCCATCCTCAACGTGAACGACTTCCCCATCACCGTGTTTCTGCGGGCGGTGGAGCCCGACGGCACGAAGCACGAGTCGGCCACCCTCACGCTGGCGGCCCGGCAGCGGATCATCCAGTACCCCGGGGCCCTCTTCCCTGGCGGGCTCCCGGCGGAAACCAACCTCCACGGTTACGCCAGCGGCCCCGTGGCCGGGTTCCTCATCCTGCACAACCTCACCCTCAGCAAAGCAGAAGCCATCAACGGCGTCCCCGAGGTCCCCGTCACACCGTCTCTGAGGAACCCGCCCGTCACCTTCGCCTCCCTGCCCGGGGATAACTCCACGCAGATCCGCTTTTCGCCCGACGGTTCGCGGGTCTACGTTCGGGGCATCGTCAGTCTGCGCATCTACGACCGCTACACCGGGACCAATGTCTACACCCGGGGGTCGGACTACGGCGACTGGGGCCCCCTGGCCATCTCCCCGGACGGAAGGTACCTCTATACCGCCGAGTACAACACCGGGAACCTGTACCGCTTCGACACGGTCCTCTTTGACGAGCAGCTCTTCCTGACCAGTGCCGCGGCGACGTCCCTGGATTGTTCGCCGGACGGCCGTTACCTCGGGATCGTCACGGGAACCTCCATCTTCGTCTGGGACCTCGTGGCAAACCAACTGGTGGACGGCTTGTCCTATCTCGGGGGAGTCGATCTGCAGGCCTGCCGGTTCACCACGGACTCCCGTTACCTTCTGGCCGTGGACCGGGTCGCCCAGAAACTCCACGCTCTTAACCCGGGGTTGATCGCACGCACGGAGATCCCCTTGGCCCAGCACCCATACTGCCTGGTCCAGGACCCCGTCACCCGGCGGATCTACGTGGGCACGGGCGAACTGGTCAACAATCTCCTGATCCTGGACTACCCCTCGTTCTCACCGATCGGGACGCCGATCACCGCCACCGGGGCGGCCGGGATGATCTATCACATCGCCATCTCCCCCGACGGGCGGCAGGTCTACGTCGCATCCGTCATGGGCGATCACTGCCTGTGGGTCTACGACACGGTCATGGAGGGTTTCTCGTCGTACGGGACCTACGCTTTCGCATCGAACTTCGTGTCCCCCAGCCCGGAAGGCGACCAGTTGCTGTTCAGCGCCTACAGCACGCTGCAGTGGATCAATTGACGGAGGTCGGGGAGGTCACTCGATCCCGGGGTTGAAGCCCTGGTCCCTGAAGGCGGCGTTCTCGTACATCCAGCATCGGGAGCCGTCCGGGAGGGGCCATTCGCCCCGGACCGGGAACCGGTCGGGGTGGGCCCGGATCAGGGCGCAGACGGCACGGTTCTCCGCTGTTCCCCAGGAAGGCCCCTGGTTCCCGCTCTTCACGAGGATGAAACGGTAGTGGTTCATCTCCCGGCCGTCCGCCTCGGCCGAGGCCACCCGCCAGATCAGGGACGGGCCGATGCGCAGCGCCTCGGCGCGTTCCCGGAACGACCAGACATTGAACCGGGCCGCGTCGGGGACCAGCCCGATGCACAGGCGGGGCTTCACACCCGTGGCGGCGCTCTTCGGTCCGTCCAGCCCCCGGGCTCGGCGCAGGATCTCGTCGAGTCTCCAGTCCTCGCGGGCCGGCGCCCCCCAAAGGCCGAACGCGGTCTGGTTGTAGGCGAACCAGCCGTCGGGCCAGGTCACGAGCCGCTCACCAACGGGATCGGCGCCTTTAAACCGGAGGATTCGCTCCTGGTAAGCCGGGGTGTGCTTGACCGCCAGCAGAACGGAATCGGGGAGGAAGGGCGCCCCGAAGGTGACCATCCACCACTGGAAGGCGGCCACCCCGACGCAGAAGGCGGCCAGAACCCGGGCGCGGGCGGCGGACTCCCGGCGGAAGACCCACGACGACAGCAGGAGGGCCACCGCGGGCAGCACCGGCGAGAGGTGGCGGGGCGCCTTGTTGGCGAAGAGGGAAAAGACGACGTAGACGCCGCCGATCCAGGCCCAGAGGAAACCGAGGCCTGCCGGCCGGGGCTTCCGCACGGCCAGGGACACGGCCGCCGCGAGGAAGAGCACGAAGAAGACCACGAAGAGCTGGTGCCCCAGGAGGGCGCGCAGGTAAAAAGTCCAGCCGTCCAGGGTCCAGAGGGAGGGGTCTCCTTCCACCGTGCCCAGCCCCTGGGTGTAGGGCACGAAGTGCGTGACCAGGAAGCGGAAATTGGCCAGGTACCACGGCCAGGCGACAACCCCCGCCACGACCCCCGCCGCGAGGATGTTGTCGACGACCTGCCGGCGTTCCGGCCGGGTCCCGGCCCTTCGGAAGGCGTCGACCATCAACCAGAGAAGGGGGATGGCCGCGGTGAAGAGGAGGGTCCACTTGAGCAGGAGGCCGACGCCCACCGCGGCGCCCAGCCGGAGGGCCCTCCGCCGGACCCGGAATCCCTCGGTGGACAAGGCGAGCGCAAGGACCAGCGTGTTCACCGCCAGGGCCGCCAGGTCGATCATGAACTCCCGGGACAGCCACTGCACGTGGGGGAAGGCCACCGTCAAAAACGCCGCCAGGACCGCCCGTCGACGGTCTCCCCACAGCCGCCGGGCGAGGGCGTAGGTCGACAGGGCCAGCACGGCCAGGAAACCGGTCTGGAGGAGGATGAACCAGGGGGGGCCGGGGGTCGTGGCCAGGAAAGGCGCCGCCAGGAAGTAAAAGAGGGGCGGGTAGTAGGGGGAGGCCGTCAGGAGGCGCCCGGAGAATTCCCCCGAGACGAGCAGCGACTCCACGCGCCGGGCGTTGGTCAGGTGGAGGGCCGCGTCCCAGGAGGGAGGGCGCTCGTCGAGAAGCATCCAGGCCCCGTTCACCAGGGCGGCGAGCAGAAAGATCCCCAGGAGGGCCATGCCGGCCCTCCGCCGGGACCACTGCGACGGGAGGCTCCCCGCCGGGTCCGGGCCGCTCCCCGGGCCGGCGGGTCCAGGGTCGGCGGCGGTCACAGGTAGGGTGTGTCCACCAGCTTGTTGAGGAGCATGATCAGGGTGTCGGGGTCGCCGAACCCCCCCATGGCGTGTCCCGGGCACCCTTTCTTCCGGCAGACGTCGATGACGCCCCCGGTTTTGATCCCCAGGGAGAACTGGGGCACCCCGCACTCCCCGCAGGGACGGTCGATGACGAGGTCGGCGCCGCAGCGCGGGCAGAAGAAGTCCGCCACGACCCCTTCCTCGATGAAGAACGGCGTCTTGAGGGCGTAGTCGCAGAAGTAGGCGCTCAGGGAGATGTTCCCTTCCCGCCCGTCGGACAGGCGGATCTTCAGGTCAATCCACTCGTCGTGGGAGAGTTCCGCCTGGCAGTGGGGACAGACGGTTTCCAGAAGCAGTTTTTTCACGGGGCAGCCTCCTCGATTGGTTTTTTCCCGCGCCTGCGACCGGCCAGGCGCGTGGCGGTCAGGGTGATAATGTAGGTGACGCCGGCGGTCACGATGATGGTGGCCCCCGGTGGAAGGTCGGGCTCGTAGCTGACGGCCAGCCCGACCGTGGTGAACAGGATGCTGAAGAAAACGGCGAGGAGCATCATCCGGCGTAGGGTGCGGGAGAGCAGGCCTGCCGTGGCCGCCGGGAGCGTCAGGAGGGCGATCACCATCACGATCCCGACCACGGTGACCAGCAGGACGACCGTCAGGGCGGTCAGGCAGAGCAGCAGCAGGTACACCCCGTCCACGGGCAGCCCCCGGATCCGGGCGAACTCCTCGTCGAAGCAGACCGCCTGGAACTGGCGGTAGAACAGGGAGCCGAGAAGGATCACCAGCAGGTCGAGCACCGCGATGAGCCAGATGTCGCGCTGGGTGACCAGGAGGATGTTGCCGAAGAGGTAGCTCATCACGTCCTGGTTGTACCCGGGGGTCCGGTAGATCAAGAGGATGCCGACCGCCATGCCCAGGGCCCAGATGGCGCCGATGACCGTGTCCTCCCGTTCCCGTGCCCGGAGGGTCACCCACCCGATCACGACGGCGGCGAGCAGCCCTGACAGGACCGCCCCGTAGAGCGGGTGAAACCAGGCCATGCCCGCGGATTTCTGGAGGAAGAGGGCGGCGCCCATCCCCCCGAGGATGGAGTGGGCGATGGCGCCGGCGAGGTACGAGATGCGCCGGACCGTCACGTAGGTTCCCACCACGCCGCAGGCCACCCCCGCCAGCACCCCCGTCAGAAGGGCGTACTGCATGAAACTCTGGTTGGCCACCGCCTCTAGGAATGCGGACATCCGTCTTTCCCTTCCCGTTCGAACTCGGGGGTGTAGTCGCGATGGTGCTGCACCACGTGGACATCGCCCCCGTAAAGGTCGCGGATGACCTCGCCCGTGATGTGGGCCGTCGGGTGCATGTGAAGCCGGCGATTCACGCACAAGGCCTTGCGTGCCACCGGCGCCACGAAACCGAGGTCGTGGGAGACCATCACCACCGTCATGCGACGGTTGATCTCCCGCAGCAGGCCGGTGAATTCCGTCTCCACCCGGCGGTCCAGGTTCGCGGTCGGCTCGTCCAGCATCAGGAGGTCGGGCCCCGAAGCCAGGGCCCGGGCGATGAGGACCCGCTGCTGCTGCCCCCCGGAGAGCGCCGAGTAAGGCCGGCCCCCCAGGTCCCCCAGGCCGACGTCCCCCAGGGCCTTCGCCGCGGCCTCCCGGTCCTTCCGTCCATAGGGGCCGAACAGCGACCCCTTTCCGAGCCGGCCCATGAGAACGACCTCCTGGACGGTGATGGGGAAAAGAGGGTCCAGCCGGGCGTTCTGCGGAACGTACCCGATCCGGGGCCGCGCGGCCCGCGGGGGAAGGCCGAAGATCTCGATCCGGCCCGAATTCGGCGTCAGAAGCCCGAGGAAGAGCTTGAGCAGCGTGGTCTTCCCCCCGCCGTTGGGGCCGATGACACAGACGAAATCCCCGGCCTCGATGCGGAAGTCGGCGGACTCGATGACCCGGTGTCTCCCGTAGGAGAAGGAGAGTCCCTCGACGGCGACAGCGATCCGGGGGTCCGAGGCCGTCACGGGGGTCACCGTTCGGCCGACAGGTGCTGTTCGATGGTCCGGGCCATGGTTTCCATCTCCCGCAGGTAGTTCTCCGGCAGGGGATCGATGGCGACCACCGCCCCGCCGATGGCGGAGGCCAGGGCCTCGGCGCTCCGGGCCGCGAACTGGGGCTGGACGAAGATCACGCGAACCCCTCTGGCCCTCGCCTCGTCCACCAGCCGGGCCAACCGGGCGGAGCTGGGTTCCTTCCCCTCCGTCTCCACCGCCTCCTGGCGAAGGCCATAATCCCTGCAGAAATACCCGAACGCCGGGTGGTACACGAAGAGCACCCCCCCCCGGATCGGGGCCAGGATGGCGGCGATCCGCCGGTCAAGGTCATCGAGCTGCCCCTCGTAGCGCCGGAAGTTCGCCTCGTACTCCGCCCGGTGGCCGGGGTCGAGCCTCACGAGCGTGTCGCGGATGGCCCTGCACATCGCCTTGACGTTCCGCGGGCTCATCCAGGTGTGGAAGTCCGCCGTGTCCACGGGGTGGTCGTGTTCGCCGGGGTGGTGCTCCCCGTGGCAGGCCGGTCCCGGGATCCGTTCGACGGCGCGGGAGATGTCCTCGATCCGGAGGCCCGGGTTCGACTCCGCCAACCGTCGAACCAGGTTCGTCTCCAGGGGGATGCCGACGGTGAAGTACACGGTCGCCCGGGTGAGTTCCGCGACCTGGCGAGGCGTCGGTTCGTAGGTCTCGTGGGACTGCCCCGGGCCGACCATCACGGTGACGTCCACCCGACCGCCGCCGACGGCCCGGACGAAGTCCGCCTGGGGAAGGATGCTGACCACCACCCGCAGACGGCCGTCGGGCCGTTCGACCCGGGGGGCGCAGGCCAGGAGGAGAGCGGGGAGGAGGAGGACGACAGCGGTTCTGTGCACCATTCGCCTATTGCTTGATGGAAATTTCCTGTGAACGCTTCTTCCAGTACGGAAGCGGGTCGTGGTAGGGGCGCTTGCCCGTGGCGGCAAAACTGATCTCGTTCAGCATCCGCCGCTCCAGGGTGCCGATGGAGTCCAGCCTCACCCAGGTCTCCGTGCCGTCGAGAGCGCGCTTGAGGCCCTGGATGGCGGCGAAAACGCTGACCGTCGTCCGCTGGGGCTGGAGAAAAGCCACCCGGATTTCCAGGGTGTAGCGGGCCTCGTGAAAGGAAGAGACGAAATCGGTGGCCACCGTCGCGATCTTCTTCAGGGTGGCCAGGGCGCTCGCCCCGGAGATCCCGGCATCCTCGCGGGTGGTGATCCGCCCCTCGCCCCGGTCCTCGCTGTCCACCTCGTAACCCATCTTCTCCAGGACGTCGTGGATGAGTTCCCAGGTCACGGGAAGTTCCTCCGGAAGCTCCAGGGGAAGGGGCGTCCTGGCCTGCGAGGAGGTCTGCCCGCCCAGCTCCGGCTCCCGGGCCGGCAACGGGGTGTCCCCGGAGCTTTGTCCCACGCCGAACGACGGGACCGCGGCCAGGAACCCGGCAACGGTCAGAACGGCGATGCGGATCGGTCTCATGCTTCCCTCCCTTTCCCCCCGGGCCCTTCCCGTTTCGCGGCGAACCCCCTAGGGGACGACCAGGGTTGCACCCGGCCGGAGATCGTTGGACTTGAGATGGTTGGCCTTCTTCAGAGCCGCCACGTCGACGCCGTACTTCCGGGCGAGGGAGAACAGGGTGTCCCCTTTTCGGACCTTGTGGCTCCGGGCGGGCCTGGTTTTCGCTCCCGTCTTCCCCTTCCCGGCACTGCCCTCCGAAACGACGGGAGCCTTGCCGGTTCCTTTCCGGTTCACGGAAGCGGTCTTCTCGCCGGTTTTTCCCTTCCCCCTGCCGGCGGTCTTCCGGTTTCGCCCCGGGTCGTCTCCCGGGCCCGGGCCGCCGTCGGGCACCCTCAGGCGCGTCCCCGCCTTCAGCCGGGCGCCGGACTTCAGGTTGTTGGCGGAGAGAAGGGCCCCCGTCGAAATCTTGAGTTTTTTCGCGATGGAAGCGGGGGTGTCGCCCTTCCGGACCTGGTAGGTCCCGCCGTCGGTGGACACCGCCCCCGGTTCGCGCGAACCGCCCCCCTTCCCTTTCGACCGGGACGGGCCGAAACTGAGCACCATGCCCGGCCGGATGCTCTTCTTGCCGAGCTTGTTCCACTTGCGGACGTCCTTGACCGAAACGCCGTACTTGCGGCAGAGCGAGGACAGGCTCTCTCCCTTCCTCACCTTGTGGTACCGGGCGTCCTGTTTCCCGTAGACGTCGAACCGGAACTGCGGCAGGTCCTTCTTGTAGGAGGACGCCAGGGGGATCTGGAGCACGGTGCCCGGCGGGAGGGAGGGCTGCGTGTCCTTGATCCGGTTGAAGTCCTTGAGGGTCGGGATGGCGACGTCGTATTTCCGGGCGATGGAGTGAATGGTCTCGCCGTCCGACACGGTGTGGGTCTGGGCATCGATCCGCTGGAAATCGGGCATGTCCCAGACCCGGGCGAACTCCGCCAGGGGGATCCCCGTCGGGACGTTGATCAGGTAGGACTCGGTGTCGGGGGGGGTGACCATCCGGCGGAGCGAGGGGTTGAGGTCCTGGAGCACGGTGTCCGGGATTCCCATGATCCTGGACAGGATTCGGAGGTCCGTCGGCGAGGGGATTTCCACGGTGACGTACGCGAGGGTGTCCGGTTTTCGCGGCGTGAGGCCGAAGCGGTCCGGGTGCTTGCTGATGATGACCGAGGCCTGGATGGCGGGGACGTAGTTCCGGGTCTCCAGGGGGAGGTTGCGGTCTGAGCACATCTCCCAGAAACTCTTCCCCGGCTGGTTGGAAAGGATCTTGAGGATGCGGTTCTCCCCGGAGTTGTAGGCCGCCATCGCCAGGTTCCAGTCCCCGAACATCTCGTAGAGCGTCTTCAGATAGCGGCAGGCCGAGCGGGTGGACTTCTCGAAGTCGCAGCGCTCGTCCACCCACCAGTCGATCCGCAGGCCGTAGTTTCGCCCCGTCTCCTCGATGAACTGCCAGATGCCCTTGGCCTTGGCCCGCGAATAGGCGTTGGGGCTGTAGTTGCTCTCCACCATGCCGAGGAAGATCAGGTCGAGGGGGATTCCCTCCTCCCGGAAGATCCGTTCGAAGGTCCCCCGGTAACGCCCCAGGCGCTGGAGACCGATCTCGATGGAGCGCTTCCGCTTCGGGTCGGAAAAGTACCCGAGAAAGTTTCCCACCTGGCGGTTCAGGGTGATGGGGATGTTGTACCCGCCGTTGCGGATGTTGTCCTGGATGAAGGCCTCGAGGTCGGGGTGGAGGTTGACGCCGTCGTCCTCCTCGAGCCGCTCCACCGGGGGAATCTCCCGGTTGGCCATGTCCTCCCGGTCCTCCTCGGACCGGCGGAAGAACTCCAGCTCCCTCCGGTAGTTCGCCGCCCGCATGAGGAGGAGGTAGATCCGGGAACGGGCCATGGGGTTGGTGTCGAAGATCTGCCAGTTCAGGGCCAGGCGCTCCAGGGCGTAGGTGAACTGGGCCAGGGCGTCCTCCGCCCTCCCGCACGACCAGAGGAACTCCCCGATGGCGAACGACCGCTCGCAGGCCGACAGGACCAGGTTCTCCGGCTGCAGTTCCTCGCTGTACTCGATCAGGTTCGAGCGGTCCGGGGGGAGATCGGTCTCCTGGACCGATGGGGGCCGCCGGGGT
The DNA here is from genome assembly GCA_018001935.1 of Acidobacteriota bacterium. Taxonomy (NCBI): domain Bacteria; kingdom Pseudomonadati; phylum Acidobacteriota; species Acidobacteriota bacterium. The sequence goes on along the minus strand of JAGNHB010000001.1, from coordinate 129,394 downwards.
AAATCCGGCCCCGGGAGGCCCCAGACGGATGGACCTCCCGCGACGAGCGTTACGACGGCGAGAAGGACGACTCTCATAACCGGTCAAACCTAACGAAATTCCGCCGGGAAGTCAACTGAGGATTTCACCCGGCGCTTTGAAAAACCCTTGCATTCGCGCTTCGGGGACGGCAGACTGAGGGGGGTGCCGACCGGGGGAAAGGGGACGGCGGGCCGGTTCCGGGGACGACCCGGCCGCGCCGCGGCCGGCGCGTCCCGAAGGCCCTCCCCCGACCCGTTTCCACGCGCCCCGCTCCCGGGCCCCGGCCTCGCGCCCTCGAATCCCGCGTCCCTCAAGGTGCCTCCATGTCCGTTCGCATCACCAGCCGGCAGAACCCCCGCGTGGTGGCCCTGCTCCGCCTCCGGCGGCTTCCCCCCTCGGAAAGCGGGTGTTTCTTCGTCGAGGGCGAAAAGCTGCTCGGGGAAGCCCTCCGATCGACCCACCGCATCCGGGCCCTCTTCGTTCGCGAGGGGTCGGAAGGCGTTCTGCCCGAGAACCTTCCCCCCTGCGAACGGGTGACCGTCTCCGACGGGGTGATGGCCAGGCTGAGTTCCCTCAAGTCGCCGTCCGCGGTCCTCGCCGAAGGCGTCATCGACCGCCGCCTTCTCCTGGAACGACCGGCGCCCCCCGGGCCGTGGCTGGCACTCGACGGCCTGCAGGACCCGGGGAACGTCGGCGCCATCTACCGGTCGGCCGCGGCGTTCAGCCTCCCCTTCCTGATTCTGATCCCGCCGGCCCCCGACCCGTTCAGCGAAAAAGTCATCCGGGCCTCGGCGGGGGCGAGCCTCCGCGTCCCCACCTGGAGACCGGCCTCCGTGGACGCCCTCCGTGCGGAAGCGGACCGGGCGGGCCTGGGCATCGCCGTGCTCCACCCCCGCGGCGAAACCGACCTCACGGCACTTTTGGCCGCGGAACGATTTCTTTTCGTCGTCGGCAACGAGGGGCACGGCGTCTCGGAGGCGATCGTCTCCGGGGCCTCGCTCAGGGTGCGGATCCCCACGTCGTCGTGCACGGAATCCCTCAACGCCTCGACCGCCGCCTCCCTGCTTCTCTTTACGCTGGATCGCGGGTACCGTTCCGGTCTTTCCTGAGGTATAATGGGTTCACAGACGAGAGAGGAACGAAGCGGCATGGGCGGTCCATCAGAAACGCACGCAGAATCCCCCCCCACCGGGGCTGAAGCCCGGGGGAGGCCCCCGCTGGCGGAGCGGATGCGGCCGACCGCGCTGGAGGACTTCGTCGGGCAGGAACACCTGCTGGTCAAGGACAAGCCCCTCCACCGGCTCATCCAGTCCCGGCGCCCGCCGTCCATGGTCCTCTGGGGGCCGCCCGGCTCGGGGAAAACGACACTCGCCCTCATCATCGCCCGGCTGCTGGAGACGCAGATCATCTCCTTCAGCGCCTGCCTGACCGGCATCAAGGAAGTCCGGGAAGCCATGTCGGACGCCGCGTTCTTCCGTGAGAAGACCGGCAACCGCACCATCATCTTCATCGACGAGATCCACCGCTTCAACAAGGCCCAGCAGGACGCCTTCCTCCCCTTCGTCGAAAAGGGCCAGATCCTGCTGATCGGGACCACCACCGTCAACCCCAGCTTCGACCTGAACCCCGCCCTGCTGAGCCGCCTGAAGGTCTTCTCCCTGCGGAGCCTGTCGCCCGGCGACGTGGAAAGAATCCTCCACCGGGCGGTCGGCGACCCCGAAAACGGCGTCGGCGACCCGCGGCTGTCCCTCTCCCCGGAGATCCTCATCAAGATCGCCCGGTTCTCAGACGGCGACGCCCGCCAGGCCCTCAACCTCCTCGAGGAACTCTGCGCGTTCGCGGAAAGCCGGTCGGACGGGGCCGCCCCCATCGTCCCCACCGACGACGACCTCCGGGAGGTCCTCCACCGCAAGGTCCTCCGCTACGACAAGGACGGGGAGGAGCATTACAACCTGCTGTCCGCCCTCCACAAGTCGATGCGGAACAGCGACCCGGACGCGACGGTTTACTGGGTGGTCCGCATGCTCGAGGGGGGGGAGGACCCCCGAAACATCTGCCGACGGATCATCCAGTGCGCTTCCGAGGACATCGGCCTGGCCGACGCCCAGGCGCTTCACCTGGCGGTGCGCGCCTGGCAGGCCTACGAATTCCTGGGGCTCCCGGAAGGCCGGCTGGCCATCGTCCAGGCAGCGGTCTACAACGCCCTGGCGCCGAAGTCCAACACGATCCTCAGCGCCTACCTCGCCGCGGCGAAGGACGTGGCCGAATCCTTCCAGGAACCGGTCCCCTTCCACCTGAGAAACGCGCCCACGGCGCTGATGCGCGCCGAGGGTTTCGGCGACGGTTACCTCTACGCCCACGACTACCCGGAGGGGACGACCGACATGCCGTGCCTGCCCGAAAGCCTCTCGGGCAGGTCGTACTACCTCCCCTCGAACGCGGGGACCGAGTCCCGGATCGCCGAGAAGCTGAGGGAAATTCGTCAGCGGAAGGAGCAATTCACCTTGAACCGCCCGAAACGTCGGCGATAAAATAAAAAACGGGTCGGTTTTCTGTTTACATCCGATCCGAAATGGGATAATATCTCTAGGAAATTTAGGGGTTTCGAGGGCTTTAATGGGTGACAGGAAAATCTTGGTAGCTGATTACAACACGCGAGATCTTCAACAGATGAAAAAGCTGTTCGGGGACGCGGGTTACGAAGTGATCACCGCCCAGGACGGCAAAGCGGCCCTCGACCTTTTCGCCCAGGAACAACCCGACGTGGTGTTGCTATCCGCCATGTTATCCAAGGTTAACGGATTCGACGTCTGCCGGCAGATCAAGGAGAGCGACAGCGGCAAGGGAACGGCGGTGATCATCGCCACCTCCGTCTACAAGGGCCAGAAGTACCGCGTCAAGGCCATTCACGAGAACAAGGCCAGTGAGTTCGTCGAAAAGCCCATCCCCGACGAGCAGCTTCTCGAGATCGTCCGCCGGTACGCCGGGGAAACCCAGGCCCTGATCAGCTCGAAGCGCGACTCCATCCGGGAGAAGCAGCGGGAGATCGCCGAGGAGGTCGCCGAGGAGAGCACGATCGACTCCATGCTGGACGCCTCCCTGAAGCCCTCCACCGCGAGACCGGTTTCCCCGTCCGCGGCCCCGCCCGAACCCGTGAAGGCGCCCCCCCCGGTCGCCAGGGTCCGGCCCGGGCCCACCGCGGCGGAGCCCGAGCCCCGCGTCCTCGACGTTGAAAAACTCCTGAAGGACGAGATTGCGTCCACGGTCCTCGCCCAGGAGGTCAAGAGCGCACCCGTGGACAGCGACGAGTCCCTGGACCGGTTGCTGAGCGACACGCTCTCCGGCCTGGGCATCTCCCTCGACACCAAGGACCGGGCCAAGGCGCCGAAACCCGCCCCGGCCCCAGCTCCCGTGGCCGCGGCCGCGGCCGCCCCGGCCGCTCCGGCCGCTCCGGCCGCGACGGCCGTCGCCCCCGTCATGCCCGACACCGGTCAGCTCAAGATCAAGCAGCTCGAGGAGGACATTCTCCGGGACAAGGATGCGGAAGACAGCGCAAAGGCGGTCGAGCGGCTCATGATGTCCTTCGACACCGACCTCGAGCGGAAGCTCAGCGACACCCTCAGCGGCGTGGGGCTCTCGGACACCAGCATCGGGAAGGTCATCGAGTCGCCCCGCCCCGAACCGGAGGAAGAAGTCGTCGAGGAGGGCCAGAAGTTCGGGGAGTACGCCCTCATCGAGAAAATCGGCCACGGCGGGATGGCCGAGCTGTTCAAGGCCAAGAAGCGCGGGCACGAGGGCTTCCAGAAGATCGTCGCCATCAAGCGGATCCTCCCGCACCTCTCCGACAACAAGGAACTGGTGACGATGTTCATCGACGAGGCGAAGATCGCCGCGCAGCTGACCCACCAGAACATCGCCAACATCTTCGATTTCGGGAAAATCGACAACTCCTACTACATCGCCATGGAGCACGTCGACGGGTTCGACCTGAAGAAAGTGCTCAGCAAGGCCAAGGAAATCAAGATCCGGGTCCCGCACAAGATCGCCGCCTACATCGCGCTGCAGATCGCCAGCGCCCTCGACTACGCCCACCACAAGAAGGACTTCAACAACAAGGAGATGAACATCGTCCACCGGGATGTCTCACCCCAGAACATCCTCATCTCCCGGGAAGGCGAGGTCAAGCTGGTGGACTTCGGGATCTCCAAGGCCGAATCGAAGATTCACCACACCGTGAAGGGCGCCCTCAAGGGCAAGTTGCTCTACATGAGCCCCGAACAGGCGTGGGGGAAGAACGTCAACAAGTCCTCGGACATCTACTCCCTGGGTATCGTCCTCTGCGAGATGGTGAGCGGCAAGGTGCTCTTCGAGGACTCCTCGGAGTTCGACGTTCTGGAAAAGGTGCGCTCGGGTAAAATCCCCCTGCTCGACAACGAGTTGAACAACCTCCCGCCCCGTCTGAAGCAGATCGTGGACAAGGCGCTGATGATCGACTCCGCCAAGCGCTACCAGAATGCGGCCTCCATGATCAAGGACCTGCACGATTACCTGCACGCGGGCGGGGCGGTTCCGACCCCGAAGGACCTCGCCCAGATCCTGATCCGGGTGTTCCCCGACTACTTCGGCTTGAAAGAGGCCGAAGTCCAGCACCTGTCCTTCGACGAGTTCCAGGAAGGCGCGGAGAGTGCGGCGCCGAAACCGCCGAGCGAAGAAACGGTCCTCCTCGGCCAGGACGAAATGGCGGGCCTCCAGGCGATGCCCGTCGAAACCCGGGCCCGGGCGGCAGCCCCCCCCGCGGTCAACGAGGAGATCATCGTCTCCAGCCAGGCGAAGCCGGCGGATAAACCCTCTTCCGCCCCGACCGCCCCGTTCCTCACGCCGGTCGCGGCAGCCCCCGCGAAGCCCATGGAGCCCCCGACGCCGACGCCGCAGCTCAAGCCGGCCGCGGATCAGCGGAAACCGCTGGAAATCCGGAAACCGGCCGAGGCCAAGAAGGCCCCGGAACCGGTCAAACCGCCCCCGAAGAAGGCCCCCGAGCCGAAAAAACCCGTGGAAGTCAGGAAGGCCCCGGAACCGGTCAAGGCCCCCGAACCGAAGCCGGCCCCGGCGGCCCCGGCCGCCCCCAAGGCCCCCGTGGTTCCCAAGGCCCCGGTCGCGCCCAAGCCGGCGGACGACAAGTCGCCGACCAAGCTGCTGAAAGAGCAGAAACGAGCCAGCCAGGCCCCCGCGTTCACCGCCGCCGCCCCCGCCGGCAAGCCCTTCCCGAAAGGCATCCTCATCGGGGCCGCCGCGGGCGTCGTGATCATCATCCTGCTGATCGTCCTCTTCATGGGCGGCGGCAAGAAAGAGCCGGAACCTGCGCCGGGGACCCGGCAGGAACAGGCCGGCCCCTCCGAGCCCTCTTCGGAACCTGGAACGTCCAGCGGTGAACCCGCGCCCGGGGAGACGGGGGAGACCCCGTCCTCGACCGCGCCCGGTCCCTCTCAGACCGCGCCCGTCGCCGGAACCCGCCCCGATGCCAAGACGCCCCCGCCCGGGACGCCCCAGCCGCCCCAACCCGTCCGCCCCAACGTGCAACCCGCGGCGATCGGCGTGATCCCGGGCGCCCAGGGGACCAGCAGCGTTCCGCTCCCGACCTCCGGCCTGCCCTTCCTGCCGCCACAACCGGCCCCGGCGGCCCCGGCCCCCGTGCCCACGGCGCCCGCGCCTCCGCCGGCCACGGCGCCCCGCCCCGCGGCCACGCCCGCGGTCCAGCCCCGGAGCGACTTCCAGCTCGGGTTGCCCACGGCGCAGGACCAGGTGAAAACCGGGGACCTGGTCGCCCTCACCTCGGACGTCAAACCGCCCAAACCCGTCGCTCAGCCGTCTCCCTCGAACCCCTCCGACGCGGCCAAGCGGATCAACATCCGGGGAAAAGTCACCGTCACCTGCGGGTTGCTGGTTTCCCACACCGGCGCCGTGGAGAAGGTCATCATCCGGAGCGTGAGCCCCCCGAACGCCGGCCCCATCTACTCCGGGCCCGTTCAGTCCGCCCTCGCCAAGTGGCGGTACACCCCCGCGGAGAAGAGCGGGGTCAAGGTCAAGGTGTGGACCAACGTCACCCTGGCTTTCGAGGTCAGATAACAGACTATAATCTACCGGATGGGAGGTATTATCATGGAGTTGAGTAAGGAACAGCGCAAGTTTTACGAAGAGACCCGCGAGATGGCCCGCAAGGAGATCGAGGACATCGATCGGAAGATCGAGGAGGAACTGGCCCGGGTCAAGCAGCGGTTGATCGAGTTGCAGAACAGCAAGAAGGCCACCCGGCAGATTTACGACGGCGCCTGCATGCGGCTGGGCGTCAAGAGCGAGCTCTCCGAGTCCACCGTGGACATCGCGAAGGAAATCGCTTCCTAGCCTTTCCGCCATCTTACGAATCGAACGGGATGCTCTCGCCCCCAGCGAAGCATCCCGTTTTTCTCCCCGACGCCGGCCTGGCCGCACCTCCCGGTTTTCGGCCGGGGCCCGCGGGGACGCCGGGAACGGGGGAACATGCAAGAGGCCCTGCTCTACCAGCGAATCGAGGATGACGCCGTCCGGTGCGGGCTCTGCGCCCACCGGTGCAGGGTCTCCCCCGGCCGGAGAGGGGTCTGCGGGGTCCGGGAAAACCGCGGGGGAACGCTCTTCTCCCTCGTCGCGGACCGGATCGTGGCCGAGCACGTGGACCCCGTCGAAAAGAAGCCCCTCTACCATTATCAACCCGCCTCCCGATCCTATTCCGTCGCGGCGGAGGGGTGCAATTTCCGGTGCCGCTTCTGCCAGAATTCCGCCATCTCCCAACTGCCGCTCCGGGGCGGGCCGCCGGCGGGCAGGGCCGTCACCCCGGACGAACTCGTCCAGGCGGCCCTCGACAGCCGGTGTCGCAGCCTGTCCTTCACCTACACCGAGCCCACCGTCTACTTCGAACTCGCGCGCTCCACGGGCATCCGGGCCCGGGAAAGAGGCCTCGGGAACGTGTTCGTGACGAACGGCTACATGACGGCGGAAGCCGCCGAAGCCTGCTCCGCTTTCCTCGATGCCGCCAACGTCGACCTGAAGAGCTTCTCGGAGGATTTCTACCGGGAGGTCTGCGGCGGGAGCCTGCAGCCCGTCCTCGACACGATCCGGCGCCTTTCGGGCGCCGGGGTTCACGTCGAGGTCACGACCCTCCTGGTGCCGGGCCTCAACGACTCCCCCGGGGAGATTGCACAGATCGCCCGTTTCCTGGCGGGAGTGCACCCGGAGATCCCCTGGCACGTGTCCGCCTTCCACCCGGACTACCGGATGACGGACCGCCCCCCCACCCCGCCGGAAAAACTGCTCGAGGCCCATCGCATCGGGACCGGGATCGGGCTGAAACACGTCTACTGCGGGAACGTCCCGGGCCTGGGCCGGGAGGACACCGCGTGCCCCGCCTGCGGCGCCCTCCTGATCGAGCGGCGCGGCTTCCGGGTGGTCCGCAACCGGCTCGACCGCCCGGCTTGCCCGGACTGCGGCGCCGCGGTCCGGATCATCCTCTGATGAAGGGACGCACTTCATGAGCGTGCACCTCACCCTCGGGACCGCCGGCCACATCGACCACGGCAAGACGACCCTCCTCAAGGCGCTCACCGGGATCGACGCGGACCGCCTCAAGGAGGCGAAGGAACGGGGCATCACCATCGACATCGGGTTCGCCCACTGGGTGGACCCGCCGTACACCCTCGGGTTCGTCGACGTGCCGGGTCACGAGCGCTTCGTCAAGAACATGCTGGCGGGGACGGGGGGCATCGACGGGATCCTCCTGGTGATCGCCGCCGACGAGGGGATCATGCCCCAGACCCGGGAGCACTTCGACATCGCCCGGCTGCTCGGCGTCCGGGCAGGCGCCGTGGTGCTGACCAAGACCGACCTGGCAGACCCCGACCTGCTGGAGGTCGTCGAGGTGGAGGTGGCGGAGATGCTCGCGGGGTCCTTCCTCGACGGCGCCCCCGTCATCCGGTTCAGCGCCGTCACGGGGGAAGGGCTCGACACCCTGAAGACCGTGCTCCGGGACCTGGCGGATTCGAAGACGGCCGACCGGGAGGAACGCATCCCCCGCCTGTTCATCGACCGGGTCTTCACCCTGAAGGGCTTCGGCACCGTGGTCACCGGGACGGTGCGCGGGGGCCCCATCCGGAAGAACGACACGATGGTGGTCTCGCCCGCGGGCACGGAAGCGAAGGTGCGGAACCTCCAGGTCCACGGCGCGGAGGAGGACGTCGCCCTCCCGGGGCAGCGGGCGGCCCTGAACCTCTCCGGGGTGGGGCACCAGGCCATCGAGCGGGGGGTGGTGCTGACCACGCCCTCGGGCCTGATCCCCTCGACCTCGATCCTGGCCAGGGTCCAGCTCCTCCCGTCGTTTCCCCGCCCCGTCCGGAGCGGGGTCCCGGTGCACTTTCACCTGGGCAGCGCGGAGATCCTGGCCCGTCTCCGCTTTCTCGGGCAGAGCGCCCTTTCCCCCGGGGAGGAAGGTTTCGCCCGCGTTCTCCTGGAGTCGGCCACGCCGGCCCTCCCCGGCGATCACTTCGTGTTCCGCCAGTACTCGCCGCTGATCACCATGGGGGGCGGCACCGTGCTGGAGAACCACCCCGAGATGCTGCGACGGCGCAACTCCCTCGTCCTGCGCGAGCAGCTCGGCGCCCTCGGGACCTCCGGCGAGACGGGCCTGCTGCGCCACCTCCTGGGCAATGCCGTCGGCGGCGGCCTGGCGCTCGGCGAACTGGCGGCCCTGACGGGGTTGCCGGTCGAACCCCTGGCCGCCCGGTTGGCGGCCGCGCCTCCCGACGCCTGTTTCGTGTCGTGCACCGCCGACAACACCTTCTGGGCCCTCTCCCGAAGCATCGACGAAGCGGGCGCGGAAATCCGGGACAGCCTGGCCCGTCACTTCGAGAAGAATCCCTACGCGCCCGCCATCCGCAAGGACGAGGTCCTGGGGCGTTTCCGGAGACTGAGGGAACCCCTGGTGCGGCACGTCCTCGACCGCCTGGCCCAGGCCGGCCACCTGCGGGCGGACGACGAGCGGCTGACGCTCCCCGGCCGCCCCGAGGATCTCGCCCGGCGGCATTCCGCCTTCCTCGAAGCCCTCGACCAGTTCCTCAGGGACGCGGGCCCGACGGGAGTCGACCGGGAGAGCCTCGAGCCCGTCCTCACGCGGTGGGAGCCGGCCGCCCCCGGGGCGTTGCTCGACTATGCCCTCCAGACGGAACGGGTCATCCGGGTTCACGACGGGTTCTACCTCCACCCCGCCATCCTGGACGCCTTCGTTTCCACCCTCCGGGCGAACTTTTCCCGGGAGACGGTGTTCGACGCCGCCACCGTGCGCGACCTGGTCGGCCTCTCCCGCAAGCCCGTGATCGACCTTCTCGAGTTCCTGGACCGGCGGGGGGTGACCCTGCGCATCGGCAACGGCCGCCGGCTGAAATGACGCGCCCGACGGCCGGGATGAAATCGTTTGCTTTACACCATGGGGTAAGATAGTATCTTCGCATTGCATGATATGGAGGCTGAATTGAACCTCGGCGTCACAGAACTTCTCATCATCCTGGCCATCGTCCTCCTGCTCTTCGGGTCGACGCGGATCCCGCAACTGGCGAAGGGGCTCGGCGAGGGCATCCGCAATTTCAAGACCTCCCTGAAGTCGTCGGAGAAAGGCGAGGACGAGAAGGACAAACCCAAGGCCCCCGAAAAATAATGTCCCTGGCAAGCAACATCAAGACCTTCCCCCTGGCCGAACTCCTGCAGTGGTTCTCGCTGTCCCGCAAGTCAGGTATCCTCCTCATCTCCGCCGAAGCCCGCTACGTGAAACTGACCGTCCTCCGCGGCCACCTCGCCAACGCCGTCAGCAACGACCCCCAGCGGCGCATCGGCCAGTTTCTCCTCTCCCGGGGGTACATCGACGAGAACACGCTCATGGAGGCCCTGAACCACCAGGAGGGGGAACCCAGCGGGAGTCTCCTGGGGGAGATCCTCATCCGCAAGGGCCTGATGACCTTGCAGGCGCTGGATTCCGCCATCCGGGAGCGGGCGCAGGAAACCGTCTACGACCTGTTCCTGCTGGAGGACGGGAGTTTCCTGTTCGACGAGGAAGCCGGGATCCCCGACGATTTCCCCGACCTGAACCTGAGCCTGGACTTCCTGGTCCTGGAGGGCATGCGCCGCAAGGACGACTGGCGGCGTTTCCGGGAACTGATGCCCTCGCCCGACATCCGCCTGCGGGCCGTCCCCGGGGCCATCCCCCGGATGCGCAAGCTGTCGGAGTTCGCCATCTCGATCTGGGGCAGGCTCAAGGATCACGACCACTCCCCGTCCGAACTCGTCATGGAAACCCGGCACTCGGCCTACGACGTCTTCGAGGCCCTCTACCGTCTCTTCGAGCAGGAGTGCATCGATTCCATCTCGGAACCCGTCGTCCTCCAGCCCGAGCTGAGGCCGGCGCCCTCGCTCGAGGAAGCGGAGGAGGGCCTCCGGGAAATGGTCCTTCGCCGGGAGTTCACCCGGGCCTGGGAAACCGTCGACGACCTCCGCCGGGGCGGCGCGGACGTGGTTTGGCTCGAGAGCACCGAAAAGTGGCTGGTCAACGAGGAGCACTCCTACCTGATCCTGAAGTTCACCCCGCTGATGGCCCCTTTCGTCAAGAAGGAGTTTTCGGGGATCCGCAAGGAGGAGATCTCCCCGAAAGAGGCCTTCCTGCTCAGCCGCCTGGGCGAGGGGATGAACATCAAGATGCTCTCCCAGATCATGCCGCTGGGGGCGACCGAGATCCTGCGCCTCCTGGACGACCTGGAACGGAAGGGCATCATCGGCCTCCGCTGATCGGTCTTGATGCCCCCGCCACAAGTCGCCAATTGGATATTTCCCGCGAATAACGCCAATAGACGCGAATAGCGAATACAAAGAAATACGATGGCTTTTGATATTCCGATTCGCGACTGTTCGCGTGATTCGCGGGCTGCAAGGGGCTTTTCGCGGGGATTCCGGCTTTGGCGGCCCGGCCGGCCGTGGGCATTGACGGATTGTAACCGGGCCGGTTTTCGTTTATAATGGGTTCGATCGCGCGGCAAATCACCGGTAACTCAGAGGAAGGAGCGATGGCCGTCAGCGGGCCGTTTTCAGACAGAGCGCATCGGGTCCTGGTCGTCGATGACGACGACCTGGTCCGTGAGATGGCGGTGGACCTGTGCGCCGAGTCCGGGATCGAGGCCCTTTCGGTGGCGTCCGCCGACGGCGCCCTCTCGTTCCTCACGGACCCGCGCTCCCCCGAGGTCCAGCTCGTGATCATGGACCTCATCATGCCCGGGACGAACCCGCTGGACGCCATGGAGACCATCGTCCGGCTTCACCCGGGGCTGCGGGTGATCCTCATGAGCGGTGACGACCCCACGGAGGAATTGCGGAAAGCCCTTCGGGTGGCGGGTGTAACCTTTCTCAACAAGGCGAACCTGGTCGAGGAACTCCTCCCGCTGTGCCGCGGGGAGTCCTCCGCCCGGGACCCCGGTTCACCCTGACGGCCTCGAGCCGAGGCCGCATCGGAAAAATCCACTGCCAGGAGAAGACATGATGCGTCAACCCAACGTCTTTCGTCGAAAATTGATCATGGTGTTTTTCCTTGTCGCGGTCGTCGCTGTCGGCCAGGCCCTCGCCGACATCATCATCGAGCGCGCATTCTACGGTTACGGCCAACGGGGCAAAAACGTCACCAACCTGCTCCAGTCCTACATCCGCGGCGACCGGATCAACGTCCAGGTCACCAACGCCAACATGGGTGGAGACCCCTACCCCGGGAAGATCAAGAACCTCCGCGTGGAGTACAGGGTCCGCAGGGACGGCGAGATTCGCCAGGCCAACGTCATGGAAAACGACTGGCTGGTCATCGAAGGGAGACCCGGGGGGCCGGGGGGACCGGGGCCCGGACCCGGGGGGCCCGGGCACGGACCGGGGCCGGGACCGGGCTACGGGCGTCTCGAGATCCTCGATGCGCGGTACGGGGCCAAGGGAATTTTCTGGGACGTGACCAACCGCCTCCGGCGTTACATCCGGGGGGATCGCCTCCGGATCGTCGTCTGCAACGAGAACCTGGGCGGCGACCCCCTGCCGGGGGCCGACAAGCGGCTCACGGTCAGCTATGCCTACAACGGTTCCCGCCGCCAGGTGGTGGTCCCCGAATACCAGTACCTCTCCCTCCCGGACATGGACGGCGACCCCGGCGGCCCGCCCCGGCGGGGACGGCTCGAGATCCTGGACGCCGACTACGGCTGGGGCCGCAACTGGCGTGACGTGACCCGGATCCTCCGGGACCGGGTCTACCGGGATCGGCTGGAGATCTACGTCAGCAACCGGAACCTCGGGGGAGACCCCGCCCCGGGCAAGGACAAGGAACTCCGGGTCACCTACCGCTACCGGGGGCGCCAGTACACGATTTCCGCTTCCGAGTACGAGTACCTGATCTTGCCCGAAGACATCGGGTATTGATCCGTCATCGTCCCCCATCCCCCGCCCCGGCGGGGGATTCCGTTTTAAACCCCGGGAGCGGGGCGGTGAAGACCCCGCTCCGGTCCCGTCACGGTCCCGTTCCGGCACCGGGCGGAGGACGCGGATGTTCGTGACACCATCGCGCAGAGGTGAGGGATGGAACTGATCAGCCAGCACACCAAGGCCATCATGGAAGGCTGCAAGGCCAGGGCGTCCGCGGCGGGGCTGGTCTTCGAGGACGAGACCCTGGAGTACATCGTCACCAACCGCGACCTCCTGGAGCTGGGTCCCAAGAACATGATCCCGACCCTCTACGACTACTGGGTCAACGACGTAGAACTGTTGAGGGAGAAAGGCCGTTACGAGCTTTACCCGGGCAACCCCTACGAGACCGTCATCAACACGCGCCCCGCCATCTCCTTTTACAACGACAACAACCCGGACTGGCTGAACGTGATGATCTTCTACCACGTCCTGGCCCACATCGACTTCTTCCAGAACAACCTCTTCTTCGCCCGGACCTGGAACGACGACTTCAACGGGCGCGCCCTGGCGGACAAGCGCCTGATCGCCAAGCTGAGGGCAGACAAGGGGCGGCAGCTCGACTACGTCATCGAATTCGCCCGCGGCATGGACAACCTCGTCGGCTACTTCCGTGAACTCTCCCGGTCCGGCAGGGAGGGTAAAACGCGCCCGGGGCGCCTGGACTACTACTTCGACGTTTTCCTTCAGCAGGAACGCAAGGTCCCGGTCCACGACTACCTGAAGGAGGTCGACCGCTACAACGCGCTGCTGAAGAAGTACGCGGACCAGGCGGAACGGCTCTTCTTCGCCGAGGTGATCCGGGATCACCCCGAGTTCGAGGCCCTGTTCGCGAAAAGCGGCCAGGAGCGGAAGGTCGAGGCCCTCGACGCCATGGATCACGTCCTGGAGCACTCGGCCTTCCTCAACCGCTCCGAAAACCGGTGGATGAAATCGGTGATCCAGGTGGTCCGGGACACGTCGGTCTTCTTTCAGCCCCAGATCCGGACCAAGATCATGAACGAGGGGTGGGCGAGCTACTGGCACAACCGGCTCTTCCTTACCGACGACCGGATCCGCGGCCACGAGGTGGATTACGCCCGGGTCAACGCCGGCGTCACCGCCATGCCCCGCGTTGGGCTCAACCCCTACGCCCTCGGGATGAAGCTGTTCGAGTACCTCGAGGAGTCTTCCGACAAGGGCCGGTACCGCTGGGATTTCCAGAAGGTCCGGGACCACGACCGACGCCGCGCCTGGGACGCCGGGACCGGTGAAGGCCGGGGCCTCATCTTCCAGGTCCGGCGGGAACTCTGCGATTTCACCTTCGTCAACCGTTTTCTCGAACAGGATTTCCTCGACCGGAACCACCTCTTCGTCGCCGGCCGGCGCTTGAACCGGTCGCGGATGGTCTGGGAGTACTTCGTCCGGAGCCGGAAGGTGGAGGACTACCGGGAGATGATCCTCCACCATCTCTACCACCCGCCCTTCGTTCAGGTGGACGCCGGCCGTTCCGTGGAGGGGCTTCTCTACCTCGACCATCGCTTCGAGGGCAAGCCGCTCCTCGCCGAGTTCGTCCCGGCCGTGCTGATGGGGATCGAGTACCTCTGGGGCAACACGGTCAAGCTGGAGACCAGCGAACGGGTGGACGACGGGCCCCACAAAGGCAAGGTCACCGACGACGGAGACGAGGACGCCCCCCCCCGCGAACTCAAGTTCCGCCGGGTGGTCTACACCATGAAGAACCGGAAGCTCACCCGGACCAACCTCTGATTTCTTTTCCCCGCGGGAACTTTTTGGACGGCCAGGTCGTTTCGTTGGTTGAGCGGCAAGGGAGCACGGAATGGAAGCCGATCGCGAAAGTCAACTTCTTGAACGATGCGCCCAGGGTGACGAAGCCGCTTGGAGCACCATCGTGTACGCCTACCAGAAACTCGTTTTCAACATCGCCTACCGGTTCACCGGACGGTACGACGCGGCCGAGGACATGACCCAGGAGATCTTCCTGAAAGTCTACCGCTTCATCAACCAGTTCCAGAAGCAGCGGGGCGAGTTTCGAAGCTGGCTCTGCGTGATGGCGCGCAACCACCTGATCGACACCTCCCGCAAGGAAAAGCGGGGCTGGTTCCGGTCCGGCGGCACCGAGGAGCTGGAGAAATACGATTTCCAGGCGGATTCCGACTCTCCCCAGCGCCACGTGGAACGTCAGGACACCTCGTCTTTCGTCCACGAGTGCCTCCGCCAGCTTCCGCCCGAAACCCGGAACGCCCTGGTCCTCCGGGAAATCGAGGGCCTCAGCTACGAGGAGATCGCCGAGACGCTCAAGGCCCCCCTGGGGACCGTGAAGTCCCGGATCAACCGGGGCCGGATCGAGTTGGCCCGGATCGTCAACATGCGCAGGATGTCCCTCTATTCCGAGGCGAGCCCGCCGGTGCGGGAAAGGAGCGAGCATGGACTGCCGTGAGTTCGAAGACCTCGTCGGCGCTTACGTGGACGGTGAACTGACTGGCAAACCCCTCCACGAGTTCGAGAGCCACCGGCGCAGCTGTTCCCTTTGCGCCCTGCTCATGGACACGGTGCTGGACAATCGGGCCGTCTTCTCCGCGATCCCCGAGGTCGACCCCCCGCCGGAACTCGCCCGGAGAATCCTGGAGGCCACCCGGCGCCCCCGGTTCTCTCCGCTGGGGTTTCTGAAGTCGCTGCTGCACCCCGCGCCGATCCTGTCCTTCCATCAGCGGCGCCTGGCGGCCGCCGCACTGGCCTGCCTGTTCCTGGTGGCGGTGGGGTACAACCTGCTCAACGCCCCCGTGGCGCGAAACCTGGACCCGACCGGAGGGTCATCGCCCGTGCTGGACAACCTCACGAACAAGGTCGTTCACCGCTTCGTCAAGCTCTACGAGGGGGCCTCCGAGGCGTGGGACTCCGTGGTGATCTTCACCGAGAAGGCCCAGGTGTACCTCGAGACCAAGTGGGAACAGGTGAAGGACATCTTCAGCCCGCGCGACAAGAAGAAGGAAACGCTCCCCCGGAACGACAAGAAAGACCCCAACCGGTCCGGCATGGAACGGAGCTTCCCCGACACCATCGCGCTTCTCGGGGTGTTTCCCGGGAGTTTCGTCCCTGAGAGGGCACCCTGTGCGTCCATCCCGAGCCGGGCCCTCCTGCCCGGACTCGTTTAAAGGAGAACCGCCATGAACTGCGTCAATCACCCCGAGGTCCCGTCCGTTGTCGAGTGCGCCGTCTGCAAGCGTCATTTCTGCCCCGCCTGCGCCGGGAACATCGGCGGCGACCCCGTCTGCACCGAGTGCGCCAAGGAAGCGGTGAAGCGGTACCGGGAAAACCCCAACCGCACCGTGTCACCCGCCGCCGCGGCCTGGCTGGCGGTCATCCCCTGCGTGGGGGCCATCTACAACGGGACCTACGTCAAGGCCTTCTACCAGTTCCTGGGGTTCGTCGTCATCCACGAACTGATGCAGAACCAGCTGGGTTTCGGCATCCCGGCGAACATCGTCTTCTACGTGTACACCATCGTCGACGCGTACCGCACGGCCAAGGCGCTCAACGCGGGAACGTACCGGCCGGAGCCCCTGCCCTTCGAGAACCGGCTGAACATGAACCTGGTCAAGGGGGCCGTCCTCGTCCTCATCGGGTGCCTGTTCCTGCTCAACAACCTCGACTTCGACCTCGAGTTCCTGCACCGGTACTGGCCCGTCCTGATCATCCTGGCGGGGTTCTACATGGTCTTCGTCCGCGGGTTCGGTCAAAACAAGGACGAGGCGGACCTCACGGGGAGAATCCCCCGCGACGGCGGCTTCGGGAAGGAGTGAACCATGTCGAAGCGAACGGCACGATCCATCCAGGGCGGACTGCTGCTGATCTTCCTGGGCTTCCTCATCCTGTACGCCAACATCCAGAAAGACTACAACTTCCTCAGCTGGATCTTCCGCTGCTTCCCCCTGCTGTTGGTCTACATCGGCGGGGTGAAGGCCTGGAACTACTTCCACAAACCCGGCGAGGAGGAGGCCGGCGCCCCCCCGAAGCCCGTCACCTTCTCCGCACCCCTGCTGTGGGCGGGGTTCGGGGTGATGCTCCTCTTCGTCACGCTCGGCCGGACCCCTCACGTGTGGGCCGTGCCCGGCACCTATTGGCCGCTGCTGGTCATCCTGGCGGGGATCGGCAAGCTGGTGGACGCCGTCCACCCCCGCAGGACCGTTCGCTTCTTCGCCGGGGAGATCGTGTTCCTCATCCTCCTGGCGATCTTCGGGGCCGGCATTCACCAGGCCTTCCAAAACCTTCGCTATCTGCCCGAGGAGATCCGCAGCCTCCTCTTCCAGTCGCAGCGCATCCAGTCCGTGCTGCACTGCAAGGCCGGGAACACCCGGGGCCTGATGCTCGCCCACGAGGTGGGAAACATCTCGTTCCAACCCTCCACCGACGGGAACCTCACCGTGACCTTCGACAGCGTCGTCTACACCGACAGTGCCACCGAAGCCCGCGCCGTCGCCGAGGAGGTCAAGGCGGCCACCCGGGTCCGGACCGAGGGCGAGTACCTCGTGCTGGAACCCGGCCGCGACGACCGGGCCGTCGTGAACCTGGTCATCACCGTCCCGAAAGGCTTCATCCTCCGGGTGGCCAACGACCGGGGCGACGTCGCGGCCTCCAACCTGGAAAGCCCGCTGGCGCTCGACGTGGAGAGCGCCGACATCTACGTCCGCTCCCACCGGGGGCCCGTCACCGTCAGCGGCGAGCACCGCCTCTGGGGCGACATCACCCTGGAGACCGTGACCGGGGACGTCTCGCTCAGCGGGGCCCGGAACGCGGACATCTTCCTGTTCAACATCACCGGGTCCTGCACCCTTTCGGACTGTTACCACTGCGACATCCGCGGTTCCTCCGGGATCGGCGACCTCCGGGTGACCGCCGAGCGGTCCGACCTCCGGGTCAAGGGCCAGAACGGGAACGTCAAGGCCGACCTCGACCGTTGCGAGGCCGTCTTCGAGGGAATCCGGGGCACCCTCACCGCGAAGAACTCCCGTCACCTGCTGAAGGTGATCCGCCCGGTCGGGGACGTCACCCTCGAGAGCGAGGGCGGCGACGTCATCGTCTCGGGCTTCCCCGAGTCTCCCACCGCCCGCCTGGGCGTCGACGTGCGGAACGGTGACGTGGAACTGCGCTCGCCGTCCCTTCCCGCGGAACGGAAGATGTACCTCTACGCCATGGACGGCGAGATCGAATCCGACTTCCCCCCGGGGGTCCTGACCGCCTCCACCGGCAGCAAGGGGCCGATCTGGAGCAACGGGAAACCGGAGGAAGCCACCCTCCGCTGCGTGACCCAGTCCGGCGACATCCGCCTGGTCAAGCAGTGACGTCCGGGGGCCGGCGCTGTCGGCGCCCCGCCGGCGGCGCGGACCCGGGCTCACCACCCGGTTCCCGCCGGCAGCGGTCCGCCGCGGGGCCCTCGTTTGCGCCCCGGGGGCCTCACTTCACCTGCCGGGCTCGCGGCTTTTTCAATTGGAGGCGGAGGGTCGGGGAACCCGGGCCGTCCTTCCAGAAGCCGGCGTCGAGGAGACGGGCCCGGAAGGCGCTCACGTCGCGCGAAGGGTTGAACCGGACCTGCCCCCCGGTGCCGGAAGACGGCGGGGATGCCCAGGGGGGCGCTGTCCGGAGGCGGTAGAAGACCTCGTACTCCCCCGGCGGCGGGGCGGCCCAGTACCCCCCCGAACACCCGAAGTCGTCGAGGAGGACCCGGCAGGACTCCCCGGGCCCCAGGATGTGCGTCCGGGTTCGGGCCCACCCCGGGGGGGGCGATTCGAGCCCGGCGTAGAAGGCCGTGTCGCAGGGGTGAACCACCACCCGCTCCTCGCCGGTCCTCACGTCCCGGAAACAGAGGCCGTGCACGTCCAGGTCGTACACGGTGACCGGCCCCGGCCCCCGGTTGGTGACGGTCACCGTCACGCTCCCCTCGAGGCCGCTCCCGACCCGCTCCCGCCCATGCCACAACTCCACCAGGTGCAGGGGTTTCGGGAAAGCGAGGGTGACGGCCACCCCCTCCGGGGCGGTTCCCGGGCCCGGGGCCTGCCCGGGAACGAACGCCCCCCAAAGAAACAGGACCAGAAGATGGATACGAATGTTCATGGGCCCATTGTAAACCCGACCGGGAACGGGGGCAAGGGGCGGAACACAAGCCCGTTGGCCGGGATGGCCCGCATCGCCTCGCGGAAGGGCCCCGCCCCGTGAAACACGCCACCCCGCGAATTCAGGGCACGACTCATTTCGAAGCGTTTTTCGTGGGTGCCGCCTCGTCGGAGGCCCGCCGGAAGATGGGGCACAGCGCGTAGGCCCCGTTGCAATAGGCGACGATCTTGGGGATGGTGAGACTGTCGAACTGCCTGCAGAAGCACTCCGGGAATGGCTTGGCGAAGTGGGGGCAGAAATCGAACTCCGTCTCTTCCACCCGGTGAAGGTTCCCCGGGCATACCGAGGGGTTGGTGTCTCCATGGCATCCGTTCGGCATGATGGGCCTCCCGACGCCCCCCCGTCCGTCGATGAGAACAGAGCATGAAGCCTGCCAAACCCGGCATAAGTCTTAACCCCTTTTTACCAAGCCTTTAAGAATTCCTGCTTCGGAGCCCTCTGATCAGGACTCTTCAAAACGGATAGTTAAAACGGGTTTTCCCTCCCCCCCCGTCAATCGCCCGCTGAGGACCTTGTGCTCACCGCCGGATTCGACCCCGGCGATGTCGCCGGCCAAGGCCGGGGAGATCACCGACAGGAGATCGATATCGAAGTTTCGCAGCGGTTGACACGCGACGCCTCGAGGTACCGAACCGGCTTTCCCACCGTCGCCCGCCCGGCTCCCGACGCCTCGTGGCCCGTCCCTAAAAACCGTTGACGAACGCACCAAACTGGGGGAAGATGAGGAGGTGACAACGTCGCAAAAAGTCGAAAATCGGGCGGGAACGTTCAATAAGACCTTTGCTTGAGCCATCGCCCGGGGGGGCGACGGCACTTTTTGCGGGGTGTCAAGGCGGAATTCAACAATCCCGGAGGGCGCGGTGCGGCTCGCCCGGACGAAAGGTCTTTCGTCTCCGAACCGCTTCGCTGGACGGCCAGGGGGTGCCCGGGGGTTGGCGTGCGTGCCGATCCGGGGGCCGCGTGCCTGGCCGTTCCGACCCCTCACGGAACAAGGAGGCGGCTCATGAAACGCAAACTGGACAAGCTGGAGGCCCTCTACCGGCTGAACGAGTCGATCCTGTCCGACCTGAACATGAACCGCCTCCTGGAGAAGGTGCTGGACATCATCGAGAACACCCTCGGGTTCGACTCCTGCGCCATCCTCTTCCTGGACAACCAGTCCAGCGAGCTGTACATCCGTGCGGCCCGGGGGTACACGCCCGAGGCCATCAAGACCTTCCGCACCACGGTCGGGGGCCGCGGGATCACGGGCCACGCGGCGCAAACCCGCCAGCCGCTCTTCATTCCCGACCTCCGGGCGGAACCCCGCTACATCCCGGGGGTGGACGGCGCCCGGTCCGAGATCTGCATTCCCCTGGTCACGTCGGAGCAGTTCCTCGGGGTCCTGGACATCGAGTGCCGCCGCGAGTTTTCCTTCTCGCAGGACGACTTCGACATCCTCGTCATCTTCTCCTCCCAGATCGCCGTGGCCATCGGCCACGCCATGACCATCGAGATCGAGCGCCGAAGCGCCAGCCGCCTTCAGATCATCAACGAGATCCGGAACCGGATCTCGCTGAACCTCGGGATGGACCGGATGCTGGCGGTCGTGGCCCGGTCCATCGTGGAATTCCTCGGCTTCTCCGGGATCCGGATCTTCCTGTGGAACCCGGACGAAAAACGGCTGCAGTGTGCGGCGGTCGCCCCCGAGGGGGAGGCGGGCGAACACCCCGGGGAGGGGATCGACCCGATCGTGGAGCAGGCGTTTCGGGACAACCGCGAGACCTCGGTGTCCCACCCGGCCGCGGAGGACCTGGCGGACGACGCCCTGCAGCGGATCGGCCACGCCATGCCCATCCGGATCCAGGCGAACCCGATCGGCGTGATCCACCTCTGCACCAGCAACCGCGGCCCGATGGCCGACAAGGACCGCCTCGTCATGGAGGCGCTGTGTGAACACCTCGGCGCCATCCTCAAGGACGTCATCTCCTACGCGGAGGCGACGAAGAAATCCAAGCACTCCGAGGTGATCCAGAAAATCGGGCAGGTGACCATCCAGAGTTTCGACTACAAGGTCTTCATCAACGACATCGTCCAGTACATCCAGGACGCCTTCGGCTACGACCACACGGGGATCTTCTCGTTCGAGAAGCTCTCCCAGCAGCTCGAGCTGGTGTCCTACGCCGGCTCCCCGCCTCCGGGGGCCTCGGTGGGGGACAAGTTCCCGCTGGACGAGGGGATCATCGGGCTCGTCGCCCGGTCCGGCCAGCACCACCTCTGCAACGACGTCCTGCGGGAAGCGCGTTACCGCGGGGTGCTCCTCCACACCAAGTCGGAACTGGCGATCCCCATCCGGAACGAGGAGGAGGTGTTCGGGGTCCTCAACATCGAGAGCAGCCGCCTGAACCAGTTCGACAAGAGCGACGTGGAGATCTTCTCCCGCATCGCGGACCACATCTGCTACACCCTCGTCAACGCCGAACTCTTCAAGCAGAAGACCACCGCCCACAACCTCCTGCTCAACCTGAACGCGCTCAGCCGCCGGATCAACTCCTCCTTCGACCTGAAGAAGTGCATCGGGGCCGTCGTCAAGTGGCTGCCCTTCTACATGAACTGCCGGCTCTGCTCCATCTTTTTCCACGTCCCCGAAGAGAAGAAGCTCGTCCTGATGGGCCACAACCTCCCCGAGGTGAAGAGCGTCGACCCCATCTCGCTGGAATCGGCCGGCGACAACCTGATGACCCGGGTGATCCGCATGAAGCGGTCCGTCTACATCCAGGACATCGAATCCGACCTCAGCATCCAGAACAAGCCCTACTACCAGACCAAGTCGTTCCTCAACATCCTCCTCCGGAGCCGCGACCGGGTCATCGGCGTGCTGAACCTCACGGACAAGATCGACGGCACCCCCTTCTCGTCCCAGGAGTTCCACCTGGCGTGCAGTTTCGCCCAGCACCTGTCCGTGGCCGTGGAGAATTGCGAGAAATACCAGAAGATCCTGGAGCTTTCCATCACCGACGGGCTGACCGGCCTGTACGTCCACCGCTTCTTCCAGGACACGCTGTCCCGGGAGATCGCGCGGGCGAAACGGCACGAGAACGCCCTGGCGGTGATCATGATGGACATCGACGACTTCAAGCTCTTCAACGACCGGTTCGGCCACCAGATCGGGGACGTGGTCCTGCGGGAAGTGGCGATCCTCATCCGGAACGGGTTGCGGGAGTACGACGTCGCGGCCCGTTACGGCGGGGAGGAGTTTGCCCTGGTTCTCCCCAACACCTCCCTGAGCCAGGCGAAGGCCCTGGCGGAACGGCTGCGGAGCCGCATCGCCTCCCACGTGGTCCCCCAGGGGCAGAAGAAACTCCGGGTTACCGTCAGCCAGGGCGTGTGCGAACTGCTCCCCGACATGAACAAGGCCGCCCTCATCGAGGCGGCCGACCGCTGCCTGCTTCAGGCCAAGAAGGAGGGCAAGAACCGGGTGGTGGCCTGGGCGGGGTGACGCTCCGCGGCGGGAAGGGGCCAGGGGACCCAAAGGACCCAAAGGACCCAAAGGACCTAAAGGACCTAAAGGACCTAAAGGACCTAAAGGACGGGAAAGGCAGGAAGGGCGTAAAAGGCCTGAAAAGGGAGTCTTGTGGGTCGTCCTGGTCTTCGTGGTCCCTTTGGTCCTTTTGGTCCTTTTGTCCTTTCACCCCTGAAAACAGTGCAACGACAAGCTTGATCCCTCTTGCCCCTTGCGGCGGGCGCCGGACCGTGGAACAATGGCGTTTCGCCCCGGGAAGACCCGGGGCGGTGGAGAACACCATGCGGTTCAAAAGTTTCCGCGACCGGTATCGCCCATGATGGCGTGGCTGCAGGGTTCCCTGCTCTTCCTGGCCGGCACGGGGGCTGGTTTCGTGGACTCCATCGCCGGCGGCGGCGGGCTCATCACGGTCCCCGTGCTCCTGGGGGTCGGGCTCCCCCCCGCCGACGCCCTGGGGACCAACAAGTTCCAGTCCAGCTTCGGCTCCGGCAGCGCCGTCTGGCACTTTCACCGGGCGGGCATCTTCAGCGTCCGCCGGTGCGCGCTCGGGGTGTTCATGACGGCGGTGGGCGCCGCGGGGGGGGCCTGGGCCGTCCAGCACCTCCCGCCCGACCTCCTGCGCCGGGCCATCCCCTTCCTCCTGATGGCGGTGGCCGCCTACATCCTGTGTGCTCCCCGACTCGGCGAGCTGGAACGCCGCCCGCACCTGGTCCCGGCCCTCTTCTTCACCGTTTTTGGCCTCACGCTGGGCTTCTACGACGGTTTCTTCGGGCCCGGGACCGGCTCCTTCTGGGTCATGGCCCTCATGCTCCTGGCCGGGCGGGCCATGACGGTCGCCACCGCCGAGACGAAGCTGATGAACTTCACCAGCAACATCGTGTCGCTGGCGGTCTTCATCGCCGGTGGCCACGTTCAGTGGGTCTACGGCCTGGTCATGGGGGTGGGTGAGGTCATCGGCGCCCGCCTGGGGTCGGGGTTGGTGCTCCGGCGGGGCAGCCGGGTGGTCCGCCCGACCCTCGTGCTGATCTCCCTGGCCGTCACGGCGAAACTGCTCCTGGACCGCTGAGGGCCGGGGATCCGGGGCGATCCGCCGCCCCCCGGCGAAGCGGGGTGCGGCAAGGCGCCGGGCTGCCCGGGTTGACCGGGCGACCGGGCCCGAACCGCCGCCGGCGCACCTCCCCCCCGCGCTAAGGACTGAGGCGGAGTACCGGCGGACTTCATTCGCGACATTTTCCGCCCCGGGGAATCGCTAATGTAGGGTTGTCCGAAGGCCGGATTTAGGCTAAGATGGGTGCGCCAAAGGACGCTGGTAGCCCCTCCATGCTGGACAAGAAAGAACGACAGCGGCACATCTTCCTCCTCTTCTGCGACCTGGTCGCCATCCTGGCGGCACTGCCGATGGCCCACGCCTTCCGCCGGGACCTGACGGACCTGCGGGTCTTTTTCGCGGACCGTTCTCTGCCGGTCATCGGGGCCGTGGAATCCTACCTGTGGTTCTACTCGGTGAGCGCCGCCATCTTCCTGCTTTTCCACGTGTATCACGCGCGGCAGCGCACCCCGTACCGGTTCCGCTATCTCCCCGGCCACCTCCTGGTGCTCCTGGCGGAGTGCCTGACCCTCGGTCTCGCCATCGGCTTCGTTTCCTTCCTCTTCAAGCTGGACCTCAGTCGTTCCGTGACCTTCCTTTTCCTCGTCACCCTCTTTCTCCTCTGCGCGCTGCACCGGCTCTGCTACGTGGCCTGGGTCAAGTCCCGGAAAGGGATCCGCAGCGAGTACCGGCGCGTGCTGGTGGCCGGAAACTCCCCCAAGGTCTTCGAGATGGGGCGGAAGATCGCCTCCCACAAGGACCAGGGATACTACCTGGTGGGCTACGTCACCGACTGCGCCCCGACCCCGGGCATGCCGTGCCACGGACCCGTCCTGGGCTCGCTGAAGGAAGCCGAGGCGGTGCTCGGCAACCACGTGGTGGACGAGGTCATGTTCGTCAGCTCCACCAACGGGGACCTGAAGCTGTTCGAGGGGATCGCCCTCCTCTGCGAGGAACTGGGGATCATCACCCGGCTCTCCCTCCACTTCTTCCCGCACGCCATCTCGCGAACCAGCCTCGACTTCGTGGAGAACCAGCCCTTCCTGTCCTTCTCCCCCGTGCCCGAGCACGCCCTGTCCCTCGTCTTCAAACGCTTCCTGGACGTGGTGGGCGCCCTGGCCGGGATCCTCCTCTCCCTGCCCTTCCTGCTGACGGTCCCGCTCCTGATCCGGCTCACCTCCCGCGGGCCGGCCGTCTACCGGCAGGTGCGCTGCGGCCTCTACGGGCGAAAATTCACCCTGTACAAGTTCCGCTCCATGGTGCACGGGGCGGAAGACATCCTCTGGGAGATCCGGCACCTCAACGAGATGAACGGCCCCGTCTTCAAGATGCGCGGCGACCCCCGCATCACCGCCCTGGGGCGCTTCCTTCGGAAGACCAGCATCGACGAGCTTCCCCAGTTCTTCAACGTGCTCAAGGGCGACATGAGCCTCGTGGGCCCCCGGGCGCCCCTCCCCGAGGAAGTCCGCGAGTACACCCGGTGGCAGCGGCGCCGGCTCTCCGTCAAACCGGGGCTGACGTGCCTGTGGCAGGTCTCCGGGCGCAACGAGGTCGACTTCGACGAGTGGATGAAACTCGACCTGAAGTACATCGACTCGTGGAGCCTCTGGCTGGACTTCAAGATCCTCCTCCGCACCATCCCCACCGTCCTCTTCTGCCGGGGGGCGAGGTGAAGTTGGGCTGTAGGCTGTAGTCCCTACGAAGTAAGATCTTAGGCAAAATGAGCAAGATTGAGATCATCGGTGGGCTCCCACCGCTTTCAGAGCGGGGAAACCCGGTGCGGGGACGGAGGAGGGAATCCCGGCAGCGTCGTCCGGCATGCCCCGGGGCTAAAATGCCCCACTGGTGCTGATCCGGTTCCGGAATCGACGTATCCGGTCTCTCGCAAAGACGCCCGGACGCAAAGCCTCGCAAAGGAATCCTCCTTCTCCGCTTCCGGCTTTGCGAGGCTTTTCGTCTTTGCGCCTTTGCGAGAGGTAAAGACCGCCTGTTATTTTTCTGGCGCGTCCGGATGATCCGTGTCCATCCGTGTTCATCCGTGGTTTCTCTCCGGTTTATCCGGGTTGGGCGGTAGGCGGTAGGTCCGGAGGGGGTTCCCATCGGTATCGGGGTCGGTATCGCTATCGGAGTCGCTATCGGTATCGGGGTCGGAATCGGTATCGGTATCGGTATCGCAGTCGCAGTCGCAATCGAAAGGGGTTCAGGCTGTCATACCTTGTATAGTCTTTGTCAAATTATGCAAATTTAATGCGTTCGCAAAGAGTCCTTTTCTCTCACAGAGGCACGGAGGCACGGAGAAATGCAAATCGTAATTACTAGAATCAATAAATCTTATAATTCTTCTCCGTGCCTCTGTGCCTCTGTGAGATCACAATCAAGACTTTTTACGAGGGCATTAAAATTTGAATGAACGCTTTGCTCCCGCCGCCTTCGGGGCGGGTTTGCCCCTGCGCTGCCACGTCTTGACCCCGGGGCGGCGCCGCGGACGCCCGTCACCTTTTCGCGCTCCGGTCTGAGTTCCCCGGCGTCCGCGGCTTGCCCCGGGCCCAAACGCCATCGCTTTATCTCCTGTCTCCCGACGACGTCTCCTGACGTCATTCTCCCCCTCCTGCCTCCTGAATTCTGGATTCTGGATTCTTCCTTCGTGCATTGGGTGGTTTTCTCTGCGCCTTCTCCGTGTTCCACCGTGGTTCTCTCCACCCGCCGGCCTCAGCGCAGCTTGATGGAGATGCCCGCCAGGAGGGTGAGGAGGATCGAGACGATCCAGAACCGGATCACCACCTTGGGCTCGGCGACCCCCTTGAGGATCAGGCCGTGGTGAATGGGGGCGCGGAGGAAGATCCGGCGGCCCATTCGCATCCCGATCTTCTCCTGGATCAGCGAACTGGCGATCATGGCGACGAACACCCCGCCGGCGATGGGGAAGAGGAGTTCCTGCCGGGTCTGGAAGGCCAGCGCCCCCAGGGCGCCCCCGATGGCGAGGGAGCCGGTGTCCCCCATGAAGATCTCGGCCGGGTAGGTGTTGTACCAGAGGAAGCCGAAGAGCGCCCCCACCAGCCCCCCGCAGAAGACCGCCATCTCGCCGGCGCCCGGGAAGAAGGGGAACCAGAGGTACTTCGAGAGCACCGCGTTGCCGATGATGTAGGCGAAGACCCCGTAAAGGGACAGGCACATGATGGACGGCCCGGTCAGGAGCCCGTCCAGGCCGTCGGTGATGTTCACGGCGTTGACGATGGAGAAGAAGGCGAACACGATGAAGCAGACGAAGACCCAGGAGTCCAGGGCGTAGGGCAGCGCCTGGTGCTTGACGAAGGGGAGGAAGAGGTCCGTGCGGAACTCGGCGGGGATGGGATTGACCGGGAACGCGCAGTAGACGAAGAAGAGGGCGTAGGGCACGATGAAGGCCAGTTGCAGGAAGGTCTTCCCCACCTGGCTCAACCCGCTGAGCGACGACTTGAAACGGGTCTTCTGCAGGTCGTCCAGGTAACCCACCATCCCGAACCAGGCGAAGGCGGTGAGGACGATCCACAGATGCCGGTTGGTCAGCCGACCCCAGATCAACACCGCCAGGAGGGTCCCCCAGATGAAGAGAACGCCGCCCCCGGTGGGGGTGCCCCGCTTGGAGGTCGCCTCGATGGAGGAAAACTCGCCCCCGGTGTCCCGGAACCGGCGCCGGTAGAGCATGACGATGATGCGGTGGCCGAAGATCAGCTCGAAGATCAGGGCCGTGGCGGCGGCGAGCATGACCCGGAAGGTGATGTAGTCGAAGATCCGAAGGAACCCGGGGTTGATTCCCGCTTTTCCCAGCAGGTAGAGGACGATCTCGTACATGGTCTCCTCCCCGTCCCTACGGACTCTTCAAACGGTTGTGCAGCTCGACGTAGTTGTGCCGGATGCTGAATTTCGGGTCGAAACCGGACGTGGTGATCAGGAAGTCGTTCAGGAAATAGCGGACGTCCTCGATCTGGTCGGCGCGGATCCGCTCCATCCGGAGGGCGCCCTGGAAGCCTTCCAGGATCGCCTCGCGCAGCCGGACGTTCCGGGCGAACCGGAAGCGGGCCGTCATCCGGAAGTACTCGTCCAGGGGGATGAAGAGCGGCAGCGTCCGGATGCACCAGTACCGGACCTCGAAACGCTCGAACCGTTTGCGCATCAACCGGCGCATCTGGTCGACGATCAGGGGGTTCGCCGACGTGTGGTCGACGCAGGCGGCGGCCAGGGCCAGGGCGGCCACCCGGACCTCGTAGTACCCGTCCTGCAGCGCGCGAACGATCAGGTCCGCCAGGGCCGGGTCCCAGAGTTTCATGTTGGCGAGCGCCACCAGGATGTTCCGCCGCATGAACCCGTTCCCCGTCTCGAAGAGGGAGACGAGGAGGGGGATCTTGTCGAAGCGCCGGAGCCCGCCGCACAGCTTCACCCCGGTGTTCAGGCGCGACCACTGGTCGGAGCGGAGCATCTCCTCCATCCGGATGGCGTAGAAGCGGTAATAGAAGCTCTCCGGGGGCTGGTTCCGGAGGAAGGCCACCAGGTGGTCCACCTGCTTCTGCAAACGGACGTACTCGGGCTCCACCAGTTCCTGGATGGCGTCCACCTCGCGTCCGGCCAGGAGGTTGCGGAAGGTTTCCACGATCTTCGCCCGGCACCCCGCGGGGAACTTGTCCCGGGCCCGGGCCGCCATCGCCTGCATCCGGGCGGGGTCGTCCAGAAGCCGGGTGAACACCGACAGGAATTCCGGGGCATCGACGTAATCGACCCCGTCGGCGGCCTTGCGCTCGAACACGACCTCGCAACCGCCCACGGAAGCGAGGTTGATGGCGTTCAGCTCCTGGTGGTCCCCGGGAAGATCGCGTTTCGGGATCACCACGGCCGGTTTTCCGAGGGCCATGACCTCCGACAGCGCCCCGGCGCCGCCCCGGCAGACCACCAGGTCCGACGCCTGGAGGTGAAGGGCCATGTCGTGGATGTAAGGGAGCAGGTGATAGTCCAGCCGGCCGTCCGCCAGCCGGAACGTCTTCCCCTCGCCGGCATCCTCGACCCTCGCCCCGCCCCCCGCCGCTTTCCGGAATCGGAGCAGGGTGTCTTCCCACGCGTCGTAGGCGCCCCGCGACATCCCCGTGGAGTGAAACACCGTCAGGGCGCTCCCGGCCACCCCCAGGCCCGTCAGGATCTCCGCCATCAAGCGGTTGATGGACCGCGCCCCCATGGAGCCCCCGAAAACCGCGACCACTTTCCGGTCTTCGGCGATCCCCAGGGCCTTCCGGGCCTCCTCGCGGGAAACGCCCGCCAGGAACTCCGACCGGACCGGGTACCCCGTGAAGACGCAGTTGTCGTTCCACACGAAGAAGGCGGTCTCCCGGAAGCTGACCAGGACCGCCCGGGCGAAGAGCGAGGCCAGCTTGTTCATGAGCCCCGGAACCACGTTCTGCTCGTCGATGACCAGCAGGGGCCGCAGGAAAGGCCGCAGGAGGAAGGAGGCGAACACCGCCGGGGCGCTCACGTAACCGCCGGCCGCCAGGATCACGTGGGGGCGGAACCGGAGGAGGGTCAGCAGGACCTTCAGGGTGCCGACGAGGTTGATGAACAGGGAGGCGGCGAGGCTCCACGGCCGGAGCCCGAAAAGGGGAGCACAGGGGGTGAAGGACAAGGGGATGCCGAAGCGTGGGACGATCTTTTCCTCCGCCCGGCCCCTCGACCCGACGTAGAGCACCTGGGAGACGGGAAATTCCTTTTTCAGGATCTCGTACACGGCCAGGGTCGGGTAGACATGGCCACCCGTACCGCCCCCCGTCAACAGGACCCTGAGCGATTTGCCGTTCCCTTTCACGACCGTTCCCGCAGCACGACAGGGTTCGCGTAGAAGTCGAAGAACTCCCGGAGCTGGTTTTCCACGAAGCGCTTCTCCGAGAAGTGCAGCCGCTTGCCCCGGCGGACGAAGAGGAGAAACGTCGGGGGGGCCGTTCCGACCTGGGTAAGGTACTTCACCCCGATATCCGCCGTGGAGAGGGCCTCGATGCGCCGCTTCTCCATCATGGCGTGGAAGAACCGGTTCAGGTCCGGCGTGCCGACCCGGTGGTAGCGCTTCTCCCAGGCCTTGAGGATCACCGGGAAGATCCTGGGCAGGTTCCGGCCCGTCCGGGCGGAGAAGAAGAGCAGCGGGGCGTAGTCGAGGAACTTCATCTGGTTGCGGACCTGCCGGGTCAGCTCGCGCACGGCGCTCTCCCCTCTCGGGAGCAGGTCGCACTTGTTGACGCCCAGCACGACGGCGTTCCCCGATTCCACCGCGTACCCGGCGATGACCGCGTCCAGGTGGGTCACGCCCTCCACGGGGTCCAGGAGCAGCAGGGCCACGTCCGCCTTTTCCATGTGTTTGCGGGCCTGGATCACGGAGATCTTCTCCGCCTGGAGCTTCGTCTTGCCCTTCCGGCGGATCCCCGCGGTGTCGATGAGGCAGTACCGGCGGCCGTCGATGGACAGTTCCGTGTCCACCGCGTCCCGGGTGGTGCCGGGGATGTCGCTGACGATCATCCGCTCCTCACCCAGAAGCGCGTTCACCAGCGAGGACTTCCCGACGTTGGGCCGGCCGACCACCGCCAGGCGGACCACCCCCTCCGCCGGGGCGTCCTCGGGCTCGGCAACGGGAAAGCCCGCCGTCAGGGCGTCCAGCATCTCGTCGAGCCCCTGCCGGTGCTCGGCGGACACGGGGAAGACGGTGTCGGCCCCCATGGCGTAGAAGGCCATGGCCTGCGCCTCCAGTTTCCGGACGTCCACCTTGTTCGCCAGCAGGAGCACCTTCTTCCCGGACTTCCGGATCATGGCGAAGATCTCTTCGTCCAGCGCCGTCGGGCCCGACTGGGCGTCGGCGACGAAGAGGACGGCGTCGGCTTCCGCCAGGGCGGCGCGCGCCTGCCGCAGGATCTCCCGGGGGATGGGCTCGTCTTCGCCGGGCAGGAGCCCGCCGGTGTCCACCAGGACGAAGGGCTTCCCGTCCCACTCGGCCTGCCGGTAGAGCCGGTCCCGGGTGATCCCGGGCTCGTCCCCCGTGATGGCGCGGCGGGAACCCGTCAACGCGTTGAAGAGTGTTGACTTGCCCACGTTCGGCCGGCCCAGGATGACCACGACCGGCACGGGGCGCCGGGAGCCGGGAGGCGTCATGACGAACCTCCGGGTTTGCGGAACTTGCGCAGGGCCTCGGCCCCGATATTGAGCCGCTGGATGAGGGGGGCGGGCTTCTCCCGGCGCTCCGGGGGCAGGGAGCGGGAGACGCCGTTCAACCGGGCGGCGGCATCCCTCAGGACGGATTCCATCTTCCAGATCTCGATCCGGCTCCGGTTCTTCGGATTGGCCGCGCAGAGGTCGATATCCTCCAGGACGTTGGCCAGGACCCGGTAGAGTCGGTCCAGCTGCGCCTCGAGCCGCTCCCAGTTCAGGGCCCGGAGCGAGGCGGTGATCTCGGAGACCCGGAGCGGAACGATCCGCCGGTAGAGGTTGAGGTGCTCCAGGGGGGAGGTCTGACGGAGCCGGTTGAATTCCTCCACGGAATAGTTGAAAGGGTCGAAGGTAGACTGCGCCCCGACGAAGAGCCCCGGGAAGACGGTCAGGACCGCCGACAGGGCCAACCAGCATCCAGCACGCCCCAACCGCATGGCCTCACCACCCTCACATGCGATCGGGGACGCGGATCCCCAGCAGGTCGAGCCCCTGTCGCATGGTGACCAGGTACTGGCTCACCAGGGCCAGGAGGGAGAGACGGAGCGGTTCGTCGGTCTCTCCGATGATGCGGCGCCGGTTGTAGAAGAAGGAGAATTTCTGGCTCAGGGTGTAGAGGTACCGGGCGAAGGTGGCGATCTCCTGGCCGTTCAGGGCGGCCCTGACCGCGTCCCGCATCTTCAGCAGGCAGCTGAAGAGGTCCCACACGTCGTCGGGCATCCCGGCGGCCAGCCCGCCACCCATCACCCGCAGCCGCTCCAGTGCGGCCTCCGCGGTTTCCCCGTAGGCCTCGGCATACTTCCGCTGGATGTTGGCGGCCCGCACCGCCGAGTACTGAAGGTAGGGGCCCGTCTCGCCGTCGAAGTTGAGGGCGTCGTCCAGGTCGAAGACCAGGAGGGAGTTCCGGGTGAAGCGCGCCATGAAGTACCGCAGGGCGCCGGCCGCGATGTCCCGCGCGATGGGCCGGGTGACCTCCTCGCCCGCCTCCGGGTGGCGCTTGACCACTTCCTCGTGGGCCCGGTTCTCCAGCCGATCGACCAGGTCGTCGGCCTTCACACCGAGCCCGCGCCGGCCGCTGACCTCCACGTGGGACCGGGTCTTCTCCTCGTCCGAGAGCGCGAACCCCAGGGCCTCGGCACAGCGGGGGGAGAGGGCCACCATCTCGTAGGAGAAGTGGACGCACCGGCTAAAGGCCTCCTCCCCTTCCAGCAGGGCCACGCAAGTGTAAACGATGTTCTGCGTGTAGGACTG
The DNA here is from genome assembly GCA_018001935.1 of Acidobacteriota bacterium. Lineage (NCBI taxonomy): Bacteria > Pseudomonadati > Acidobacteriota > Acidobacteriota bacterium. The sequence continues at coordinate 97,604 of JAGNHB010000001.1, read as the reverse complement.
GCGGACGTCGATGACGTTGTAAACCCTATCCCCCGAACCGAAAGCGGGGGGGGGCGGCGTGCCCGGCGGGGGGGGCTCCGGGTGGGACACCCACGTGATCCCGCCGTCGGACCGGGTCTCGTACGGCAAATAGAAAAAGTCCTTTTCGAGCTTTCCGAGCTTCCAGAGCTGGTACGCCACGTCCTTGCCGGTGTAGGTCACCGTCCCGTTGGAGCGCACCATGATCTTGACGTCCTCGGCCCCGTCCTTGAGGTACTTCATCACCCAGCAGCCGGCGTTGGGCCCCTCGGCCTCCAGGGTCACGACACCCTTGTCGCGGAGCAGCCCGAAAGCCTTGTCCCAGAAGTGCAGCCGGAGGATGTCGCTCTCCCGGGGAAGCACGTCGTACACGATCCCGAGGCGCCGCATCGTCGCCAGGTGGCACCGGGCGACCCGATCGGAGACGTGGGCCGCCATTTCCGCGGCCTCCCCGACCCCGGCTTCGATGGCGTGCAGGACGTCGTAGCGCAGTTTCCGGTTTTCCTCGGAGCGCTCGTAGAACTCCGCCACCCGGGCGTAGAGGTCCCAGCAGACGTCGTCAAACTTCCCCGGGATGCGCCGGACGCCCTCCAGGGTCATCTTCTCCAGGTGTAAAAAGCCGACCACGACGTCGGCCACCTGGACCCCCGTGTTGTCGAGGTAGTTCTGCACCTCCACCGTCTCGCCGGCGAAGCGCATGAGCCGGACGAGGGAGTCGCCCAGGATCGCGTTCCGGAGGTGCCCGACGTGGGCCGCCTTGTTCGGGTTGATGTTGGTGTGCTCCACGATGGTCTTCCCGGGCACCGGGTCGAAGGCTCGCTGGAAGACGCTGGCCCGGAGGGCCTCGAGGGCCTCCGTGAACAGGAAACCGCGGTCCAGGTGGAAGTTGACGTAGCCGCCGCCGGCCGTCGTGACTCGGGCCACGCCGGCAGGCGGAGCGTAAACCTCCCGGAATCGCTCCGCGATGCGGGCCGGCGCCTGGCGGAGCACCTTGGCCAGGTCGAAGGGGAACGTGGTGGAAAGGTCGCCGTGCTCGGGGCGAGCCGGGTATTGAAAGGAAACGGCGACGGTGCCGGGCTCGATCGGGAAGGCACTCTCCAGTGCCTGGCGGACCGTCCGTTCCACCTCTTGCTTCATCCGGAAAATCATGTGAGCTTATCCTTTGCGCGTGACCCTGAGTTTCAGCTCGTCGGAACCGAAATCGGACTGGGCCTGGATGATCACCGCCGCCTGGCCCGTGGTGAAGTCGGGGATGACGATGTTGAGCGTGAAGACCCCGTCGTCGTCGGTGTGGCCGGTGTGGATCACGGGACGGAAGGTCATCCCGATGACCTTGATGGTGACTTTGCAGTGGGGGATCGCCTTGCCGCTGTCGGCGTCCTTGGTGTAGACCCTCATCACGGAGGGCTGGCCGGAAACGATCTCCGTCCCGGCCACGACGTCGATCTTCAGGTTCCGAGGCGCGCCCGAACGCTGGATGATCCGGTTGAGGAAGGAACCCAGGGTGTTGCGCTGGGGCACCTCGGTTCGTTCCAGCGTGAGCTCGATGTCGCTCCGGGAGGCGGCGGCGGCGATCTTTTCGGGGGTCGGGGGCGGCGGGGCCTGCTCCCGGACGGCGGGCGGGGCCGGCGGCGGCACGGCCGGCGGCGGGCCGGGCGGGGGCGGGCCGGTCGGTGGCGGCGGGGGTTGCGGGGCCGCGTGCTTTCCCACCGGAGCGGAGAACGGCTCGCGGCCTTCGTCCTTTTCCTGCTCCTCCTCGATCTTCTTCTTCAGCACGTCCAGCTTGCCGGCCTGGATGATCCGGACCACCGTCCGGTGCTGGTCGTTCATCAGGTCCTTGATCTTCTTCTCGTCGAAACCCTGGATGAGAAGGCGGCTGTAATCCGTCTTCTTCGTGAGCAGGATGGCGCCGCCGACGAAAACGTGGGTGATGATCCGCTTGAGCTCGAGGCCCATGTCCTCGGTCTGAACGTGGTAGGTCTTCCCTTCGTGCTGTACGTCGATGTTGTATCCCGTTATCATGGTCCCCGCCCTTCGTCGAAGCAATTCATTTTAGCAGATATTCAGAGGGAAACAAAGCTTTTCATGCGGTTTTGAAGGTCCGGCTTCGCCGGAGCCGGACGGCGCCCTTCCGGTTGCAGGCCAGGCGGAGCGCGGCGGGGGTCCCGGCCCAGGCGGTCCACCGGTGAACCGGCGGGAGCGGGGCCCCCGTCAGCCGGGCCGCTGCCCCGGTCAGAGCTCGTAGAGCGTTTCGTCGACAGCGGGGGGGCGGACGCCGGCACGCAGCCGCCGCCGGATGCCGGCAAAAAGGCCGTCCCCGGACTGGGGGTCGTCGGTTTCCAGGACGTCCCCCAGCTCCTCTTCGAGCGCTTCGGGGTCCTCCCCCTTCTCCAGGCGCCGGACAGCCTCCTCGATGCCCGGCGTCATCTGCATGCCGGTCGTTTCGTACATCCGCTTCATGAGCCGGGCCATCTGCCGGGGGTCGTCCTCGTTGAGGTTCTCGGCCTCCCCGGCCAACTCCATCATGGCCTGTTCCATCCGGGACTCGTCCATCCCGGGGATGGGGGCGTCGTCCTCCTCCTTCAACCCCCGGGAGCAGGCGAAGCGGGAGGGTTTCCGGTCGAGCGCCAGCCGGGAGCACCGGGGGCAGTCCGGCTGCCGCTCGGTGTCCACCCTCCGGGAGTAGAAATTGAAGATCACGTTGCAATCGGGGCAGTAGAACTCGTAGATCGGCATCGCCTTCCTCCCGTTTACTGGATGCCCTCCTCGTCGATCATCCGGCCGACGATCTCCATGGCTGCCTTGCCTTCCGCTTCCAGCTTGCCTTCGGGCGAATAGACCTTGAGGTGGGGGATGCTGCTCAACTCGAACTGCTGCGCGACGGGGGACTGCCAGTCGATGCCGCCGGTCCCGGGGCGGTTGATGTCCACCTTGACCAGGGCGATGTCCGGCCGTTTCTCCGCGAGCTTGCTGAGGATGGGGCTCAGGCGCCGGCAGGGCGGGCATCCGTCGCTGTAGAAGTCGAAGATGACGGTCTTGCCTGAAACCAGGTGGTCTTCGATGCGGATTCTCTCGCCCTGGGAGATGGTCTTCTCCTTGACGGCCTCACCGGCTTTCGCCCCCGCCGGGGACGACCCGGCGCCGGCGGCAGGACCGGCGGTGTCGGAACAGCCCGCGAGGAAAACCAGCATCAGGACGACCGACAGGAAAACGAGGGGACCCTGTTTCTTCAGCTGCATCATCAAACCTCCGTCCTCAAGATAAAGCGTATATTACATTCCCGCGCCGCCTGAGGCAACCCGGATTCTTGCTGGCGGGGTCATCTTCGCTGATCCGGCAAAAGACCGCAAAACGGACAACGGCTGACGGGCCCGCACAAAGCCAATACAGAACGTCAATTCAGCCACAAGGAACGCAGAGAGCACAAAGAATGACGAATTTGCAACACATTGAATCAAAGAGTTCGGATTTTCTTTGGGTGTCTTTGCGTTCCTTGTGGTTTGATGGTTCGGACTTTTTGAGCCGCGGGCTGCAAGGGACTTTCGGGAGACCGTCAAAGCTCCCGGCATCGCAGGACGTGCCGTGGGCGCCGGCCCCGGCTCCGGGCACAATCTGGTTGTGCGCGGGCGGACGGCCGTTTACAATGGTGGGGAGGCCGGCGACCCCTGCCGTTCGGGTGGGCCTCCAGGAGGTGGACATGCAGCGCGCGTTGTGGACGACGATCGTCCCCTGGGTTTTCCTGACCCTTTTCCTGCCGGCGGAAACACCCCCGGGCATCGTGTTCGACGTCTCCGTCATCGGGCGGGACGGCAGGATCGAAACCCGCGAACAGAGCGAGATCACCTGGTTCGACGGCCGGTGGATGGAGCGCTCGGACGACAGCGCCGTCATCATCGACCAAAAGGCCGGCCGCATCTGCCTGGTGGATCACGCCGGGAAAGTCTGGACGGGGGGCGACGCCGAGTCTTTCCTGAAGGAACTCGAGGCCTCTTTCCGGCAGGACGCGGCCGTGCTGAGGGAGACGTCGCCCCCGGCCAAACCGGTGCCGGGACCCGGTGCCGGCGGTGCCCGGCCGAAGGTCCGGGCCGCCCTCGCGGGGACAGACACCGTGGACGGCGCCCATTGCCGGCACTACAAGGTCCTCGCAGGCGCCGACCTCAAGGAGGAGGTCTGGGTGAACACCGCCATCGCCCCGTCAGCCTATTTCGACGTCACCGGGCTGCAGCCCCTCCTCGAACGGCTCGAGACCGTGACCCAGACCGTCTCCGACGCGTTTCGCTCCCCGGAGGAGTCCCGGACGGAAGCCGCCATCCGGGCCGAACGGGCCAAGCTCTTTCCCCTCGGCCTGGAGATGCGGAGCCTCGAGCACGCCCGTGGCGGGGTCCGCTACGAGAAACGGGTGACCAACATCCGGTCCTTCTACGGCGACGCCTCGGTGTTCAACGTCCCCGAAGGCTACCGGAAGGTGAGTGTCCGGGAGTTCATCGAAACGACGACGCCCAACCCCGTGGACTTCTCGGACCCCGACGAAACGGAAAAGCACTGAGGACCCCGGCCCGCCCGGGGAATGTCCGGGGACCGGCTACCCGGGTTGGATCGGGCCGGGCCGGGATCACTCGAGGTAGAACGGGACCGGGATGAACGTCAGCACCAGGATCAGCAGGGCCGCGACGGCGAGCGCCGGCCTCAGCCGCCCCGGGATTTCTCCCGGCACGAGCGGCGGCGGGTGCCGGTAGATCCTGAGGGCCAGGAGAATCCCCGCGAAGAACAGGTATCCCGCGGCCGGCCACGAGAGCACCGAGACCCCCACCAGGGCGGAAAAGGCGACCCAGGTCACCCACCGGTGAACCCGGGGGCCGAAGACGGCGTAGACGATGTGCCCGCCATCCAGCTGCCCCATGGGAAGCAGGTTCAGGCTCGTGGCCAGGAACCCGAAGAACGCGGCCCAGTACAGCGGGTGCGCCGCGATGACGCCGCTCTCGAACCTCAGGCTGAACCCCAGGTGGATGAGGAGGGAATCCCCGATGTAGAGCACGCCGCCCCCGCCTTCCGCCCCGGACGGGGCCGGGATCGGGATCGCCGGCCGGCTCAGGAGGATCCCGGCGGCCAGGACCGGGATGGCGGCGACGAAGCCGGCCAGGGGGCCTGCGATCCCCACGTCGAAGAGGCGCCGGCGGTCCAGGAAGGGCTGTTTGATCTTGATGAAGGCCCCCGCCGTGCCGAACGACGGCAGCCAGGGGAGCGGGAAGGGCAGCGCGAAGGGGGGGGTGCACCACATGCCGTAGTGCCGGCAGGCCAGGAAATGGCCCATCTCGTGGCTGCCGAGGATGAAGAGGATGCCCAGGGCGAACGGGAGCCCGTGAAGGATCGCCCAGGGGGATTGGTTGATTTCCGCCGCCCGGGCCTGGCCTTCGGACTGGAGGATGAACTCGTGGTACCAGAGCAGGCCGGAATAGGTGCAGGCCAGGAAGGTGACCCCCCACAGGGCGAGCGCCGTGCGGAGGTTCCGCTTCTCGAGCCGGAACCACTCCTTGCGGTCGAAGGAGGGGGACAGCAGGCGGAAGGGCGAGCCCGAATGAAAAAAGGCCTCGCGGGACAAACCCGCGAAGCCGTCTGGTTCCTGATCCGGAGAGTTCAAGCCGTGCAGGCCCCGCTTATTTCATGTACTCGGAGGACAGGTTTTTCCCCGGCTTGAAGCGGACGGTCTTCCCCTTGGGAATGGACACTTCCTCTCCGGTCTTGGGGTTTCGCCCGACGCCGGTTTTACGGTTCTTGACCATCAGCACACCGAAACCGCGCAGTTCGATCCGCTCGCCGTCCTTCAGCGCCTCGATGAGCACGTCGAAGATCCCGTTGACGGCCTTGGCCGCAAGGACCTTGGGCATGTCCAGCTTTTCGGCGATGCGTTGAATGATGTCCTGCTTGATCATACCTTTCCTCCAGAATTCCTTTTGGCCTGTGCCTTTGTTATCTCTAACACAGTTCAATTCCTAAAATCAACGAAAAAAATGCGGTTGTGTTGTTTTTTTGCACAGGCGGCCCCTCGGGGGTCCCGGCCCCCGGGTGAGCAACCCCGCGGGCGGAGCCCCCGACCGCCGTTCGCGCGACCCGTCGTCAGGGCCGCTCCCGCTTCCAGACCGTGCCTTCCGGGGTGTCCTTGATCGATATCCCCATGTTTTTCAGCGCGTCCCGGAGGGCGTCGGAGCGCTTCCAGTCCTTTCCCCTGCGGGCTTCCTCCCGCTGCCGGACCAGGTCGAGAATCTGCGCCTCGTCGTCGGCCGGGGTTTCCATGCGGCAGGGGTTCAGCACGTCCAGCACCTCGTCGATCCGCCGCAGGGCCTGCAGGATCCGCTCCCGGTCCCCGGCCCGGACACCGCCTTCCGCCAGGCGCCGGTTGTTCTCGCGAATGAAGTCGAACAGGGCCGCCAGGCCGGCGGAGGTGTTGAGGTCGTCGTCGAGACCCTCCTCGAACCGGTGCAGAAACTCCCTGCAAGCCTCGGCCACGGCCTCGGTCTCGCCCGGTTCGAGCGCCTTCCGCCCCAGGGTGTCCACGAAGTCGTGGATCCGGTCCAGGGCGGCCTGGGCCTGTCCCACCCCTTCCTCGGTGAAGTTGAGCGGCTTCCGGTACGGGACCGACAGCAGGAGGTAGCGGATGGCCAGGGGGTTGTGCCCCCGGGCGACGAGGTCCCGCAGGGTGAAGAAATTCCCCTTCGACTTGGACATCTTCTCGCCGTTGACGATCAGGTACTCGCTGTGCAGCCAGTATTTCACGAAGGGTTTGCCCGTGGCCCCCTCGCTCTGGGCGATCTCGTTCTCGTGGTGCGGGAAGACCAGGTCCGTCCCGCCGCAGTGAAGGTCGAAGCTGTCGCCCAGGTATTTCAGGCTCATGGCCGAGCACTCGAGGTGCCAACCCGGCCGGCCCGCCCCGAAGGGGGCTTCCCAGGAAGGCTCCCCTTCCCGCGACCCCTTCCAGAGCACGAAGTCCCGGGCATTCTCCTTCTCGTACTCGTCCGAGTCCACCCGGGCGCCGTCCCGGATTCCCGTGAAGTCCTTCTTCGAGAGTTTCCCGTAGCCGGGGAACGCGTCGATCTTGAAGTAGACCGAACCCTCGCTGACATAGGCCAGGCCCTTGTCCAGGAGGTTCCGGACGAGGGCCTCCATCTCCGGGATGTGCTCCGTCGCCGGGCACAGGGTGTCGGGGCGCTTCACCCGCAGGGTTTCCAGGTCCTCCAGGAAGGTGGCGGTGTAGCGCTTCGTGAAATCCGAGAGGCTCATCCCGGCGGCCCGGGAGTCCCGGATGGTCTTGTCGTCGATGTCGGTGACGTTCATGACATAGTTCACGTCAAAGCCTTTCGAGCGCAGGTAGCGGTTGAGGATGTCCTCGAAGACGAAGGTTCGGAAATTGCCGATGTGGGCGAAGGTGTACACCGTGGGGCCGCAGCAGTAGAGCCCCACCCGGGGGGGAGCGACGGGTTCGAAGGGGTCGAGTCTTCCGGTCAGGGTGTTCTGGAATCTCAGCATGCGGCACCTCCTCGAGCGTTTCACGGGCGACCCGTAAAGCGCGCATTATAGCCTTCATACACCGGCGATGCACGCGGTTTTTCCGCGCGGGGCCCCTTCGCTCCCCCGGCTTGCCCTGATTAGCGGTGGATTCGAGCGGTGTTCTCCGCTATCATGGCCCGGGCCTCCAGTCCGGAAACAGTCGGGCGATGCGTCCCCGAAGGGTCCGGCTGCTCGCGGTCACTGCCGGCCGAGGTGTTCGATGACTGTCCGGGCGCTCTACATGATCACGGTCTTCCTGGGGTCGGCCCTCCTCTTCCTCGTCCAGCCCCTGGCGGCCAAGCTGATCCTCCCCGCCTTCGGGGGCGCCTCGTCGGTGTGGACGACCTGCATGCTCTTCTTCCAGGCCCTCCTCCTGGCCGGCTACGCCTACGCCCACGGGTCCTTCACGGTCGGGGGGCCCCCCCGGCAGCGTTTTCTCCACGCGGTCGTCCTCCTCCTTCCGGTGCTGCTCCTCCCCGTGGGTTTCCCCCCGGGCTTCGACCCCGCCCGGCACGGCCTGCCGCCCGCCCTGGCCCTCCTGGGCGTGCTGGCCGTCGGCGTCGGGGCGCCCTTCTTCGCCCTTTCCGCGGGAACACCGGTTCTCCAGCGCTGGTACGCCGCCTCGGGCGGGGGGGGCCGGGACCCCTATTTCCTTTACGCGGCCAGCAACTTCGGCAGCTTCGCCGGCCTGCTGGGATATCCCGTTCTCCTCGAGCCCGGGCTCCCCCTCGGGTCGCAGACGAGGGCCTGGAGCGCGGGTTTCGTTCTGTACGCCGCCCTCGCCCTCCTGTGCGCGTTCACCGTCCGGAAGCACCCGGCCGTGGACGCCACGGAGACCGGGGCGGGGCGGGCGCCCGTCACAACCCCTCCCCCCCGGCCGGGCGAGCGCGCGGCCTGGATCGTCCTCTCGGCGGTCCCCTGCAGCCTCCTGCTGGGGGTCACCTCCTTCCTCACCACCAATGTCGCGCCCGTCCCCCTGCTCTGGGTCGTTCCCCTGGGGCTTTACCTTCTCACCCTGTGCGCCGCCTTCGCCCGGCCCGACCGGTTCTCCACCGCCGGCCTCGGCCGCGCCCTGGGGGTCCTGGCCGCCCCCGTGGCGGCCCTGATGGTGATCGAGTCCTCCCGCTTCGTCCTGGCCACCGCGACCCTGCACCTGGTCTTCTTCACCCTGGGGGCGCTGTTCTGCCACGTGCGCCTCTCCCGGATGAGGCCGCCGGCCCAACGGCTCACCGGCTACTATCTCTGCATCTCCCTGGGGGGGGTGCTGGGCGGCGTTTTCAACGCCCTCCTCGCGCCCGTCGTCTTCCGCTCCCTGGCCGAGTACCCCATCGCCCTCGTGACCCTCCTTCTCCTCCTGCCGCGGCGCTCCGGCGCCCCCTCCCCCCGGGCCGACCTCCTGTGCGCCCTCGGGACGGGCGTACTGGCCGCCGCCCCGCTCCTGGCGATGGGCCCCGGCTGGGAGAACGCGCCGTGGCGAAACGCCGCCATCATCGGGCCCCCGATCCTTTTCGCGTTTTTGTGGGCGGGAAGACCGATGCGGTACGCGCTGTCGCTGGGGGCGGTCTTCCTCGTCTCGAACGGGCTCCACAGTGCCTGCCCGGGCCGCGTCCTGGCGGCGGACCGGAACTTCTACGGGGTTCACCGCGTGATCGAGTCCCCCGACGGGCGTCTTCGCGCCTTCCTGAACGGCAACACGGTCCACGGGTGCCAGCTCACCGCCCCGGAGGCCCGTCGGGTGGCCACGAGCTACTACCACGCCACGGGGCCCGCGGGTCAGGTCCTCGCCGCGCTGAAGGGGTCCCCCCGGGCCCGGGACGTGGGGGTCGTGGGCCTCGGGGCCGGGGTCCTGGCCGCCCACGCGGAGCCGGGGCAGACCTTCACCTTCTTCGAGCTGGACCCCTACGTGATCCGGGTGGCCACCGACCCGGGCCTCTTCACCTTCCTGTCCGACTGCCGGGGCCGGGTGCGGATCGTCCCGGGGGACGCCCGGCTGACCCTCCGTCACCAGCCGGCCCACTCCCTCGACCTCCTGGTCCTCGACGCCTTCACCTCGGACTCCATCCCCGTCCACGTCATGACGCGGGAGGCCGTTGCGCTCTACCTCGAGAAGCTCCGCCCGAACGGGCTTGTACTCTTTCACGTTTCCAACCACTATCTCGACCTCTCCCGGCCCCTGGCGTGCACGGCGCGGGACCTGGGGCTCACGGCCCGCCTGCAGCGGGACAACCTGGTCGCCCCGCGGGACCGGCTCGAGAAAAAGGACCCGTCCTGGTGGGTCCTCATGGGGCGCTCGGAGCGCGACATGGGCCCCCTGGCCCGCGACCCTCGCTGGCAGCCCCTCTCGCCCCTCCCCGGCGACCACCCCTGGACGGACGATTACTCCAACCTCCTGGGCGTCTTCCGGTTCCGTAACTGAACCCCCGTTCGCCCACCCCCATTCACACCGAACCCGCCGACGGTCAGCCCACAGGTGCACCGGCGCGGAGAAGCTCCCGGCCCTCCGGTGACCAAAACCGGAAATCGAACGCGAAAAAAGAGGGAACCCCGCGGCGGGCGGCGTGTCAAACCATGCAGAAAGGCCACACGGGATTCAGGTTACGGGATCCCGGGGGCGGAAGCCCCCGGCGTGCCTCCCCGTGCGGCCCAGGGGCCGGGAACCGGCCGGAATCCACCCCAGGAGGCTGCCATGTTCGACAAACTGCTCGATTCCGCCCCGCGGCGCGGCAAGACGCGCAAACCCTCCACCCTCGTCGTGTCCGTGGTGCTCCACAGCTCCGTGCTGCTCACCCTGGTCGTGGTCCCCCTCTTCATGCCGGACCTCCTGGAAAGCACCGACCTCCTGATGTTCGTTTCCTCCCCGCCCCCCGCGGAAACCTGGTTCCCCGAGGCCAAGGTGAAGCCCCCCCAGGAAAGGCCCCCGGACGCCGGCCCCGAGAAGCCGGACGACCACCTGGCCGTCCCCCCGGAAGGTTTCCAGGAACCGACGGCGGTCACCGAAACGGTCCCGGACATCGACCGACGGCCCGCCCTGCCGGTGGACGACAATGCAGACGTCGGCATCCCCATCGGGGGGCCAGGCCAGGACCCCGCCGGCACGCCCGGCATCCGGCACACGGGCATCCGGGTCCCCGACGCCGTCATCGATCTTCCGTCGGCGCCCCCGGTACCGCGCGAAACCCCGCCGGCCTCCACCGGCCCCGCCCTGTTCCGAAGCGAGCTGCTGGCGTCGAAGCTGATCCACCGCGTCGAGCCCGCCTACCCGGAACTGGCCCGCCGCTCCCGCACCCAGGGGGTCGTGATTCTCAAGATCGTGGTGGGCGTCGACGGGAAAGTCGCCTCCGTAACGCCCGTCAGCGGAAACCCGCTGCTGGTCCCGGCGGCGGTGGATGCCGTCCTGAAATGGGTGTATTCACCCACCACCCTCAACGCGCTGCCCGTCGAGATTACCGGGACCGTGGTCGTCAACTTCGTCCTCCGGCAGTAGCGGCACCCGGCGGGCCTCCCCGAACAGCATAACCCGAAGCCAGGCGTATCCGAAGGGGGCCCCCGCCCCCTTTATCTTTTCGACAAAGGCCCGTCCGGGGGGTAAAATGGCAGTCCAATTCGTGCCGGGAGGGAATCCATGAACTTTGTCATCGGAAGCGACCACGCCGGGTTCGAGACCAAGGAGGCGATCCGCCGCGAGATGATCGCCTGGGGCCTGGCGGTGGAGGACGCGGGCGTCTTCGACACGAGCCCCGCCGACTACCCCGACATCGCAAAGGTCGTTGCCTCTAAGGTTTGTGCGAACCCGGGGACCATGGGTGTCCTGGTCTGCGGGAGCGGGGTGGGGATGTCCATCGTGGCCAACCGCTTCCGGGGCGTGCGGGCCGCCCTCAGCTTCAACGTCGAGGTGGCCGAACTCTGCCGGCGGCACAACGATGCCAACGTCCTGGTGCTTCCCGGCCGGTTCCTGTCCCTGGATGAGGCCCTCCGCATGGTGCGCGCCTGGGTCGACACCCCCTTCGACGGGGGGCGGCATCAGCGGCGCCTCGACAAGATCGCCGCCCTGGACCGGGAACGCTGACCCCGACCCGGGCAGGCCGGAAAAACGACGAACCACCCGGCGAAGCCCCGGAAAGGGCCCGGTCCCTTTCGCGTCGGTTCGCGTGATTCGCGGGAGGGCGCCCTCACCTCGTTAGAGGTGATATCTGTAGCGAGGGCGGCGGGATGGCCGTCCAACCGGCCAGAAACCTTCTTTCGCAACCTCTTCTTTATGGGCATTTTGCGAATTTATATGTAGAGAGCGAGATCCTGTTCCCGTCCCGGAGGGACGGAAGAGATTAGCTGAAAGCCTTCCCTTCGGCGCTGTTCGGGTCGAGGTCGTCGCGGCCGGTGGATCATGGTCCCCCTCGCCCCGAAACCCTGATGAAAACCTTGCTTCTTTTCGCGACTTTTTCCGGGAACCTCAGTCCTTGAAGATCTTCACCTCGGCCTTTCCGTCGGCCCCCATGACCCCCCGGAACATCCCGGCGGTGTTGAAGCGCAGGCTCACCCGCCCCTTCGCGTCCACGGCGATGATCCCCCCTTCCCCGCCCTGGGCGGCCAGTTTTCCCAGGACGACCTGCCAAGCCGCTTTCTCCAGGGACACCCCGAGGTACTCCATCCGGGCGGCGATGTCGTAGGCCACGACCTCGCGGATGAAAAACTCCCCGTGGCCCGTGGCGGAAACGGCGCAGGTGCGGTTGTCGGCCCAGCACCCCGCCCCCGGGATGGGGGTGTCTCCCACGCGCCCGAAGCGCTTGTTCACCCTGCCCCCCGTGGAGGTGGCCGCGGCCAGGTTCCCGTGGGTGTCCAGGGCCACGGCGCCCACGGTGCCATGGACGTCCGGCGCGCCCCCGCGGAGGGAGCCCTTTCCCGCGTTTTCGCAGGCGCCTTTTCCCTGCCCCTTTTCCTTTGGAAGGTCGGGTGACGGTTTCTCCTTTTCCTTCCGTTCCTTCTCCTTGATGTCCTGGAGCTGTTTCCAACGCTTCTCGGTGAAGAAGTAGTCCTCCGGCGCCAACTCGACCCCCTGCTCGCGGGCGAAAACCTCGGCCCCGTCCCCGGCCAGCAGGACGTGAGGCGAGTTCTCCATCACCTTCCGCGCGAGGGAGACCGGGTTCTTCACGTGCCGAACCGCGGCCACGGCCCCGGCCGCGCCCGTCCGTCCGTCCATGATGGAGGCGTCCATCTCGATCTTCCCGTCGGCGTTGAAGACGGACCCCTTGCCGGCGTTGAAGAGGGGCGAGTCCTCCAGGACCCGGACGGCGGCCTCCACGGCGTCCAGGCTCGTCCCGCCCTGGCGCAGGATGCGGTGGCCGGCCTCCAGGGCGTCGCGCAAGGCCGCCTCGCAGGCCTCGATTTCCCCGGGCTTGAAGCTCTCGGGGCCCATCGCCCCGGCCCCCCCGTGGACGGCGATGACGAAAACGGGCTTTCCCCCCGCCGAGAGGCACCACCCGGGAAGAACCATCAGGATCCCCAGCAGGGCCGCCGCCCACCGCACTGATCTGGACACCGGAGAATTTGACACATACAGAAATCTCATGGCCAGGCCCTCCGCCAGTAAAATCAAGCTTGATACGTTCGCAAAAAGACCTTTTCTCTCACAGAGGCACGGAGGCACAGAGAAATGCAAATCGTATTTAATAGAATCAACAATCCTTATGATTCTTCTCCGTGCCTCAGTGCCTCTGTGAGATCACAACCAGGACTTTTGCGAGGTCATCAAGCATGTCGGCCCCGGAAGAAGTCCCTTCACTCTCCGGGCGATGGCTCAAACAAAGGCCTTACAAACTCTGTCTTGTTGGATCCCCAGCTTCTCACAAGGCCGTCCAACTTGAAGGTATTCTAACGCATTGCTGGACCAATCTGGAATTCATTGTCGAGTGCCGGCGCATCCTCAAGGTCCGAACACTCGAAACCCCGCTCCCGAGGAAAGGAGGCATGGACAACGGCGGCCTTCAGGGCTAGGATATCCGGCAAGGCAGCCAAGGAATGTTGCACGATCATGGCTGGCATCAACCTTGGCAACGATAACAATAAGTGTATACGGTATTTTCATGCTGATAAACAGATGACCGGAGACAGGACACCCATGGAATCCACAGAACGCCACGCCAGGCCCGAACCCTGCGATCCAAGCTCGGGAAAAGCCCGCCGCGGAGGGCTGAGGTCCCCCGGGATTCGCGCCGGCGCCCTGATCGTGCTCTTCTTCCTCGCCGTCTTCTGGAAACTCTTCCTGACCGGGGACTATTCGATGCTGGTGGCCCAGGACGACACCTGCCAATCCTACCCCTGGCTTCAGTACATCGCGAAATCCATCCGGTCCGGGGACTTCCCGCTCTGGGACCCCACGGCGAACGGCGGGCAGTCCTTCACGGGTGAACTTCAGACCGGCGCCTTCTACCCGCCCAACTGGCTGCTGGCCCTCGCCCCGGCGGGCCCCGACGGGCGGGTCTCCGACAAGGCCATCGAGGGGCTTGCCTTTCTCCACGTGCTGTTCGCCGCTTTCTGCATGGCCCGCTTTGCGCGCCGGCTCGGCCTGGGGGATTTCGCCGCGGCCGTGGCCGGGATCGTTTTCGCCGCCTCGGGCTCCGTCCTCTTCCGCTCACCCGGCCAGCTCAACATCTTCTTCTCCGCCGCCTGGGTCCCGTTCGTGTTCCTCTTCTTTCAGAAGGCGCTGCGAGCGCCCCGCCGGACCGGCACCCTGTTCTTCGCCAACGTGGCGGGGCTTGGGCTTGCCCTGTCCTTCCTGGCCGGGCACTTCCAACCCCCCTTCTTCACCGCCCTGGCCCTGGTGGGCGCGGCGGCCTGCTCGCTCCTCACCGCCTCCCGCCCCGGGGGCACCCACCTGTTCTCGGCCGCTTCCCGGACCGCCGTCCTCCTGGCCCTCGGAGGAACGTTCCTCTTCGCCGCCCTCTACGCGGCCCCGCAGCTCACCGCCTCGCTGGAGTACTCCCGGCGGGCCCTGCGCTTCGCCGAGCCCGCCGCCCTTCCCGCCGCGGAGGGGATGCCCTACGAGGTTGCAGGGAACGCGTTCCCCCTCAGCCCAGCATCCCTCCCCTCGGCCGTGCTGCCCCAGGTCCTCGGCCCGGAGAATGTCCTGTACTTCGGGGTCACCGCCCTGCTCCTGGGCGTCCTGGGCCTGGCGGCATGGCGGAGTTCCCGCGACGCCCGGGTCTGCACCCTGTTCGCCGTCATCTTTCTCCTGCTGGCCATGGGGAGCTGGTCCCCGCTCCACGGGCTCGCCTGGGCCCTGGTCCCCGGCTTCGACCGGGGCCGGGAAGCCGCCCGCCTCCTCCTGATGTTCCACTTTTTTGCCGCCCTCCTCTGCGGGATCGGCGCCTCCCGGGTTTTCTCGAGAGGCCCTGCCGAAAGTACCCGGCCGCTGAAACGCACCGGCCTGGCCGCCGCGTTCCTGGGCGTCTTCGTGGCCCTGACGGCCCTGGTCGGCCACCTCTACGGCGTTCCCCGCTTCGCCGCGGTCGCGGACTGCAACCTCTACTTCTACCTGGGCCTGGTCCTCGTCGCGGGGGGCGCCCTGCTGCTGCTGCGCGCCGCGGGCCTTCTCGGGGAACGCGCCCTGAAGGCCTTCCTGCTGCTGGTGCTGCTGCACGAGATCGCCTGGGTCTTCAGCTTCAGCATCCACCCCAAGGCCGCTTTCGACGGGAAGGTGAACCGGGAGCCGGTGCGGTACTACGCCCCCGACGCCGCCTGGGCGTTCCTCGCGGCCCAACCGGGCCCCTTCCGCGTGGAGATCCGGGACGATCGCTACCCGTATAACCTCGGGAAGGTCAACGGAATCGAGACAGTGAACGGCCACGGGGCCACCGTTCCCGCGGAGGTCGGGGCATGGCGGGTCAAGGATCCTTCCCTTCGCCCCGGGGTCTTCCAGCGGCTGGGTGTCCGGTTTGTCGTCTCGGCGACGGACCCCGGTCTGCCCCTCACCTTCGAGGGAGGGGGGACGCGGGTCTACCGGTATTCGGACGCCATGCCCCGGGCTTGGGTGGTGGGGGAGGTGTCGGCCCGGCCTCCGGGAGCGTCGGTCTCCCCCTTCCGGCCCGACCTCGCCCTCGACCCGCGCACGGTGGTCACGGTGAACGACACCGGGCGGCTCCCCGACCCCTGGCAGCGGAGGCCCGGCAGCCGCTGGGCCGTGCCCGCAAAGCCCGTCGCCCGGGCGCTTCGATACCAGCGGCCCGGCCCCAACGGCGTCCGCGTGGACCTGGACGTCTCCGGGCCCGGCCTGCTCGTCCTCGGCGAGAACGTCTACCCGGGATGGACCGCCGAGGTCAACGGCGCCGAGCGCCCCCTGCTCCGGGTGGACGGGTTCCTTTTCGGGGTAGCCATCGACGGGGGACGGTCCCGGGTGGTCTTCCGCTATTGGCCCACCCACCTGACGCTTTCCCTGGCCCTCTTCGCGGTGGCCGCCCTGTCCCTGGGAATCCTGGCCCTCCCGCGCTTCGGGAAACAGTCTGAGCCGCGACCGTGAGGGAGCAGTCCTTCAAGGGTTTCCCCGCCGGTCATCGTTGACGACCCCGCAAAAAGTCCTGCTTTGCCCGCGAATCACTCGAATGAACACGAATCAGAAATGACGCGGTCGCAAAAAGTGCCATCACCCTCCGGGTGATGGCTCAGACAAAGGCTTTACAGACACTTTTCCGTCCGTCTTCCGACTTTTTACGAACCCGTCAGAAATCAATAACCATTAGAGATTACTCGTGTTGTAAATTCGCGCCTGTTCGCTTTATTCGCGGGAAATCTCCCTTTCGCGACGTTTTGCGGGATCAACACCGCTTCAGCGGACCGCCTCGCGGGCGGCCTGGCGGATGACGTCCCAGGCCGAGCGTACGTGGCGCTCGACGGTCCAGGTCTGCCCCACGCTGAAGCGGAGGGTCAGCCTGTCCTCCAGCTTCGTGTGGGAGAGGAAGAGTTTCCCCCCGTTGTTGACCGTGTCCAGGATGGCCTGGTTCACGGCGTCCCCGCCCCGGTGGCGGAAGCAGGCCAGGTTGAGGGGGACCGGCGCCGCCAGCTCGAAATCGGGGTCCGAGGACACCCAATCCGCGAAGAGCCGGGCCAGCCGCACGTGCTCCCGCACGTGGTGGCGGATTCCCTCGGCCCCGTAGTGGCGCAGGACGAACCAGAGCTTCAGGGCCCGGAAGCGCCTGCCCAGCGGGACCTGCCAGTCCCGGTAGTCGATGACCGCCCCCGACTCGGTGGCCTGGTTCCGCAGGTACTCGGGAAGGATGGAGAGCGACCGGATGAGCGGCCCCCGGTCCGCCACCCAGAAGCAGTCGCAGTCGAAGTTGGTGAACATCCACTTGTGGGGGTTGAAACAGTAGCTGTCGGCCAGTTCCAGTCCGTCGAAGAGCCCCCGGAACTCCGGGCAGACCGCCGCCGTACCCGACATGGCCCCGTCCACGTGGAACCAGAGCCCCTCTCGGCGGCAGATCTCCCCGATGGCCCGCAGCGGGTCCATGGCATTGGAGGAGGTGGTCCCCACCGTGGCGGAGACGAAGAAGGGGCGGAAGCCGGCGGCGCGGTCCCGGGCGACGGCTTCCCCCAGCCGGTCGGGGCACATGGCGAAGGCCGCGTCGCAGCCGATCTGCCGGAGGTTGGCGCTGCCGATCCCGGCGACACGGATCCCCTTTTCCACGGAGGAGTGGGCGTGTTGCGACGCGTAGGCGGTGAGCGGCCCCCCGGCTCCGGAGGCCAAGGCCTGATCGCGAGCGGCCAGGATCGCGCACAGGACCGCGCTGGACGCCGAGTCCTGGATCACCCCGCCCCCCGGGCCTTTCGACAAGAACCGCTCCGGGAGGCCGGCCAGGTCCGCCACCCAGTCCAGGACCCGGGTCTCGAGTTCCGTGCAGGCGGGGGAGGTGGCCCAGGACATCCCCTGGACACCCAGTCCCGCGGAGAGCATGTCCCCGAGGACGCCGGGCCCCGAGGCGTTGGCCGGGAAGTACGCGAAGAAGTTGGGCGACTGCCAGTGGGTCAACCCGGGGAGGATGAAGCGCTCCACGTCCTCGAGCACCCGCTCGAAGGGCTCGCCGGTCTCAGGCGCCCGCTCCGGCAGCTGCGCCGCCACCTCGCCGGGTTTCACGCGCGAGAGAACGGGGAAGGTCTCCACGCGCTCCCAGTAGCGGGCGATCCACTCCACGAGGGCGTGGCCGTGCCGCCGGAACTCGTCGGGGGTCATGTGACAGGATCGTTCAGTGTTCTCCATGGCTTTCACCTCTCCGAGAAAACCGCATTGTATCATGGAATGCGCCGGTCCGGGCTCGGGGCCCGCCACGCAACGGACAAGCGGGCGTCCGTCCAGGTTCAGGCCATCGCCCGGAAGGCGATGGTACTTCTGCGGACTCAGCTTTCGCAGACCGCGGGGAGGGTGAAGCAGAAAACCGAGCTGCCGTCGGGGGCGCCCTGGTACCAGATCCGGCCGCCATGGCGGGTGATGATGATCCGGGCGATGGGAAGGCCCAGGCCGGCGCCGCGGGGCTTCGACGTCAACGTGTCGCCGGACTGCCCGAATTTCTCGAAGATCTTCTCCTGGTCCTCGGGTGAGATGGCCTCGCCGGCGTTGGAGAAGGCGAACAGCAGGGTCTGCCTCCCGTCCGCGGCCTTCGGGTCCGAAGTCGCCCTGACCGCTTCGGCGGTGGCGGAGATCCGCCCGTTGTCCGGGGAGAATTTCAGCGCGTTGTCGAGAAGTTTGCTCACCACCTGGGCGAGTCGGTCCCGGTCGCCCCGCACGGGGGGAAGCTCCCGGGGCACGCGGTCGACGACCTCGATCCCCCGAAGGGCCGCCCGGGGCCGGAAGCCGTCGGTCACCTCGCGCAGCAGGGCGCACATGTCCACCGCGTCGTTGCGCCAGGTCACGGAGCCGCTCTCCAGTTCGTCGAGGTCCAGCAGGTCCTGGATGAGCGCCTGCATGCGCGACCCCTCGTCCAAGACGATATCGAGGTTCTCCGCCAGCTGCCCGGCCGCCTTCCGGCGCCTCGGTTCCTCGACGGCCTCGTTCAGCACGAGTTCCGCCAGCTTCTTCTTCATCAGGGCCGCGAAGCCCATGATGGAGGTCAGAGGGGTCTTGAGTTCGTGGGAAACGTTGGAGACGAAGTCGTTCTTCAGCCGGTCCGCCTTCGTCAGGCGCTCGTTCACCCGGATCTGCTCGTCGAGTTCCCGCTGCCGGCGGGCCATCTCCCGGCGATGCCGCCGGGTGTAGAACCGGGAGGCCCCCAGCAGGGCGAGCCCGGCCAGGATCGCGTAGCCGGCGTAAGCCCAGCGGGTTTTCCAGAAGGGCGGCGTGATGACGATGACGACGTTGGGCCCGGCCTCGTTCCAGACGCCGTCGCCGTTCGAGCCCCGGACCTGCAGCACGTAACGCCCCGGCGCCAGGTTGGTGTAGTTGGCCACCCGGCGTCCGGCCGGGGTGTGAATCCAGTCGCGGTCGAAACCGACCAGCATGTACCGGTACCGGTTCTTGCCGGGAGCTGTAAAATCCAGGGCGGCGAATTCGAAGGAGATCATGTTGTCCCGCCAGGAGAGTTCGACCTCCCGGAGTTCTTCCAGGGGAGTCTCCAGCGGGAAAGGTTGGTTGAACTTGTAAAAACCCGTCAGGACCACCGGCGGCACGAAGAGGCTGTCCGCGATCTCGTCCGGGAAGAACGCGTTGAACCCGTTGGTCCCTCCGAAGAACAACTCGCCGGACGGGCTCCGGAAAGCCGCTCCCCAGAAGAACTGGTTGCCCTGGAGCCCGTCGTCGATGTCGAAGTTCCGGAAAACCTCCTCCCGGGGGTCGAAACGCGACAGCCCCTGGTTGGTGCTCAACCACAGCCGTCCCCGCTCGTCCTCCAGGATGGCGTAGATCACGTTGTTGGGCAGACCCTGTTTCTTCGTGTAACACCGGAAGATCCCGGGGGTGCTCATCCGGTTCAGCCCACCCCCGTAAGTCCCGATCCACAGCGTGTTCGACCGGTCCATGCACAGGGAGACGATCTGGTTGTCGCTGAGGCTGTCCGGGCGCCCGGGCTGGTGGAGAAAGCGGTCGAAACGGCCGGTACGGGGGTCGTAACGGTTCAGGCCGTGCCAGGTGCCGAACCAAAGGCAGCCGTCCGACCCTTCGCAGACGGCCTGGGACTGCAGGCTGTTCTGGCTGAGGCTCCGGGGGTCCGCCGGGTCGCTCCGGATGACGGTGAAGGCGTCCCGGGCCCGTTCGTACCGGTTCAGGCCGTCCTGGGTCCCGACCCAGAGGGTCCCGCGGCTGTCCTCGAACACGAACTGGACCAGGTCCGAACTGAGGCTGGCCGGGTCCGCCGGGTCGTGGCGGTAATCCCTGAATTTCCCCGTCCGGGGATCGTACTGCTTGAGGCCGTATCCCCAGGTCCCCAACCAGAGCACGCCCTGGCGGTCCTCCCGGATGGCGGACACGGTGGCCACGGAATCGGCCTCGTTCCCCCGTTCGGGGACGCGGATCGCGACGAACCCCCGGGTGGCGGGGTCGTACCGGTTCAGGTAGCCTTCCAGGGTCCCCACCCAGAGCGTGCCGTCGCGGCCCATGGCGAAGGACCGGATCGTGTCGTGGCTCAGGCTCCCGGGGACCGAGGGGTTCCGCCGGAAGAGGGGGAACCGCTGGCGCAGCGGGCTGTATCTGTTCAAGCCCCCGGCATTGGTCCCGACCCAGAGACTTCCGCCCCGGTCTTCGAAGAGGCTCATCCCCATGTCCTTGTTCAGTGTCCCGGGCACGCGCGGGTCGGTGACGAAACGCTCGAAACGGCCGGACCCCGCCCGCAGACGGTTCAGGCCGGAGAGCGTCCCGACCCAGAGATCACCGTTGCGGGCGGGCAGAATGGACAGGATCCGGTTGTTGCTCAGGCTCCCACTGTCCGAGGAATCGCTTCGAAACGTCCTGAACACCCTCCCCGCCGGGTCGAATACCGACAGCCCCCCGTTGGTCCCCGCCCAGAGCTTGCCGTCGGGGCTTTCCGAGAGCACCAGCACGTCGTCGCCGCCCAGGCTGGCGGGGTTGGCCGGGTCGTTCAGGACCCTCTCGAAACGTCCGGTGGAGCGGTCCAGGCGATTGAGACCGCGCTGGGTCCCCACCCAGAGGGTCCCGCTTCGGTCCTCGACCACGGAGAGGACCGCATTGCTGCTCAAGGAGCCGGGATCTCCGGGGACATTCTGGAAACGGGTGAAAACCCGGCTTCCGGGGAGAAGGACATTCAAGCCGCCCTGGAGCGTCCCGACCCAGAGGGCGCCGGACCGGTCCTCGTAAATGCACCGGACGTCGTCGTCACTGAGGGAGCCCGGGTTGGCGGGGTCGTGGCGGAAGTGCTCGAAACACTCCTTCCCGCGGTCGTAGCGGGCGAGCCCCCCCTCCCCGGTGCCTACCCAGAGCGTGCCCGAGCGGTCCACCAGGGCGCACCAGATAAAATCGTCCGCCAGGGAGCCCGGGTCGGCCGGATCATGGCTGAAAACCTTGAAGGCGTACCCGTCGTACCGGTTCAAGCCGTCTTCGGTGCCGATCCACAGAAATCCGGCCTTGTCCTGGACGATGGCGTGGACGGCATCGTTGGACAGCCCGTCCCGGGTCGTCAGCGCGAGGAAGCTCGGAGTCACCGGCCCGGAGAAACGCCCCGGGTACGGCGCCGGACCGTCCGCAATCACCGCGCCCGCCCAGAACGAGACCAGGACACCCACCCAGAGGATGAAAGCACGCGGCGGGTTCCCCCGCCCCGCACCATCCGCCCCCCCCGCGCTCCGACAAGCGAGGGCCCTCACTCCGCGGGCGACCCGGCGGCCGCTCCCCGGGCGCCCCTCGACGCGGACCGGCCCTTCGACCCCGGGCGGCGCCGCGACCGACGTCGCCCCTTCGGGGCCAGGCTCCGACCGGGTGGTCATCAGCGGTTTCGAGACGGTTTCTCCCACCCCTGTGCACTCCCGTGTTTTTTCTGGGTAAACACTATCTTTAACCGCAACGGGTGTCAAATGAAAACATCGCCGTCCCGGCGACGATGCCGTTGAAGAGGGGCGGCCTTCAAGGCTCGCCAGGGGCCTTACTGCATGACCAGCAGGCTCAGGGCCATGACCACCATCCCGCCGAGCAGCCCCAGCAGGCTGTCGTGACCGCGCCCGTAGAGGCGGCTGGCGGGCAGCAGCTCGTCGAGGCTGATGTAGACCATGATCCCGGCCACCCCCGCGAAGACGATCCCCATGACCTGGGGCGGCACCACGCCGCCCGGCCCGCCGATCAGGAACCACAGCAGGGCGTAGGCGGCCAGGGCCCCCACCGGTTCGGCGAGCCCGCTCAGGAACGAGTAGGTGAACGCCTTCCTCCGGTTGCCGGTTGCGTAGTAGATCGGGACCGAGATGCTGATGCCCTCGGGGATATTGTGAAGGGCGATGGCGATGGCAATGGCCACGCCCAGGCCCGGGTTTTCGAGAGCGGCCAGGAACGTGGCCAAGCCCTCGGGGAAGTTGTGGATCCCGATGGCCAGGGCGGTGAACAGCCCCATGCGCAGGAGCCTGTGCTCGGCCACCCGGTGGTCGTGGGCCCCCGGCGCGGCGGAGGCGGGGTTGTCGGCGATGGCCTGGAAGTCGGGCAGGTCCGCCGACGGGTCCCGGAGCGGGGCCATCTCCTCGCGGGTGTGCGTCTCGTGGGGGTTCCCCGAGGAGGGGATGAGGTTGTCGATGACGGCGATCAGCGCGATCCCCCCGAAGAAAGCCCCGGTGTTGATCCAGTTCCCCAAGGTCCTGCCGTACGCCGCGCCCAGGGAATCCGCCCCCTTGTAGAAAATCTCCACGAACGAGACATAGAGCATCACTCCGGCGGAGAACCCCGTGGAGATGGAGAGGAAGCGGTAGTTGGTCCGCCTGGCGAAGAAGGCGATGGCGCTCCCGAGGCCCGTGGCGAGCCCGGCGAATGCTGTCAACCCCAGTGCAAACAGAACGTCCATGGGTGAAATCCCCTCACGCTGAACCTTCGGCCCCCCCGGGGAGACCCGGTCGCCAGCATAGGCGGGAACAGTCCTCAAGTCAAACAGGAAAGGACCGGGGGCGACCGGGCAGGTTTGGAATCGGGTCATCGCCCGTGCCGGGGGCCCGGCGCCCCCGTCGTCGCCCGGAGATCCCGGTGAAAGATCCCGCTTTCCCCCGCCGCGTCTTCTGGTACAATGACCCGGGAATCGTCACCCGAGGTCGGGCCGGGGCCGGATTCCGACCTGCCGAAACCGCGAGGTCTCCCATGGGGAAAAATCCGGACGCGAAGAAGCCCTTTGAGACATTCGAACTGGTCGTGGCCGTCCTGCTCGGCCTCGGGGCGGTCGGGGCCTCGGTGGCCAGCTACCAGAACGGCAAGTGGAACAGCGCTTCCTCGCTGGCCTACGGCGAGGCGAACGCCCGGACCTCCAACGCCGCGGCCGTCTTCAATTTCGCCGTGACCCTCATGTCCTCGGACAACGCCATGGACGTCCAGGCCCGGCAGCTGCTGCTGAGCGCCGCCGCCGCTTCTGACCCATTGGCCCGCTTGCGCGACCTTAACCTGATCAATTACTTGTACAAAAACCGGATGAGCGATGCCGGGCAAGAGGCGCTGGGCGTCCCCGCGGAATACCGGCCGGTCAACGGAAAGCCCCAGCCCCCCGACATGCCCCTTGAGCTCATCCAGAGGATTCAGCAGCGTGACCTTGACCAGAAGTACATTGAACAGATGCTGGGCCCCGCGAACCAGGCGTTCGGGGAGGCGAAAAAGAAGTTTGACGAGGGCCGCACGGCCGGCGACCAGGGGGACGAATTCAGCCAGGTGAGTTTGTTCTACGCCGTCAGCCTGTTCATCACGGGGGTCGCGATGGTGCTCAAATCCGGTATCCGGTGGGCCTTCGTGTCCATCGGCCTGGTGGTCTTCGGCTATGCCACCTTCCGGCTCCTCACCGCCCCCTGGTACTGAGCGCGGGGGCGCGGGTCGTCCGGTCCGTGCCCGGTGGCGGACCCGGCCGTGCCGACGCTGTTCCGGCGCGACGCCCATCACACCGGGCCGGTTCCCACCGGGAAACGAGCGATGAACCGCGGGCCAAGGATGTCAATGGCGACACCTGCGAAATTGACGAGAAGGAAGTGGCGTTTGTTCGGAAACCGGGAGCGCCCTCCCGGCTTCCGGCCGGAACCCCTGCCGGCAAACCGTCGCCGGACCGTCTGCCTGGTCCTGGCCGCGGCGGCCCTGATCCTGTTCGTCCGGAAAACCGATGCCTTCCTGAATCCCCAGTTCTGGGCCGAGGACGGGGCGGTCTTCTTCCTCCAGGACTACACCCTGGGGCCCTCGGCGGTCTGGGAGCCCTATGCCGGGTACCTCCACCTGTTTCCCCGGCTGGTGGCCCTCGTCTCCGGCGCCCTCCTCCCGTACGCCGCCCTGCCCCACGCCTACAACTATGCCAGCCTGCTGCTGAACCTCCTGGTCGTCGCGGGCCTTTTCTCCCGAAGGCTCGAACTGCCGGGCAAGCCGGCCCTGGCCCTGGCGATCGTCCTGGTTCCCCACCTCACCAACGAGGTGTTTCTCTCCCTCACCAACATCCAGTGGGTCCTCGCCATCCTGCTGGTGGCCACGATCCTCAAGAAACCCCCGGGCAAGGCCTTCGGCAACCTCCCCCTCCAGTGGGCGGCGGACCTCGGGACCGTGATCCTCTGCGGCCTGACGGGGCCGTTTGCCGTCCTGTTCCTGCCGTTTTTCGTCTGGAAACGGATCCGGGACCGTGGGCTGCACGCAACGATCCTGCTGGCGGCCGCCGCGACGGTGGCCGCTGTCCAGCTTCTCACCTTCGCCGGCCACCCCCCGGAAGCGACCGGCCCGGTGATCCGGCAGATCGCCCCTTACGTGGAGGTGGCCGGGGTCCGCTGCTTCGGCAACCTCTTCCTGGGCAAATCCCTCCCCCACCACGTCAGCCCCTGGGCCCTCCTCGCCCTTCTGATCGGCCTTCTCGCCTGCCTTCTCCACCGTGCGGCCAGGGAAGGCCGGCAGTACCCGGCCGCCGTCCTCCTCGGGTGCGGAACGATCGTGGTGCTGGCCACCCTGTACAAGTTCCGGTCGGACCCCGGGACCCTGGTCCCCTCCTCCGCGGGCCCCCGGTACTTTTTCCTTTTCCACGTCGTGGTCGTCTGGTGCCTGGTGCTGCTCATGGAGAAGCGGAACACCTGGAGGCGGCACCTGACCCTGTCGCTGCTCGGCCTCGCGCTGCTGTCCTCCCTCACGTCGGGCTTCCACTCCCGGCCCTTCATCGATTACCAGTGGGCGGCCCGCAGCGCGCAGATCGGCCAGAAGGACCTCGTGATCCCCCTCAACCCGAAAGGGTGGTCGATGGCGGTCCCCGCAAACAGGGACCGCCACTGACGTGACATTCCGCGACCATCGCCAGTGTCCGCGAATTCATAACACCTGTTCCTGTCCCCCTTCCTGAAGTTTAGGGTCCGACCCGATGAATCGTGGCCGTCGTGCTCAGCGACCCTCGGCCCCGGCACCCCGTTCGTGTATCTGTATATTCCGTGTATTCAGTGTATTTCGTGGTCCCTTTCCCGGTTGATCCGGGTTGGGAAAAATCCCTTGACAGATCCCCCGACCTGGTTTACCTTCCGGTAGGTAAAGACGGCGGACGGTTCCGCCGAGATCCGCGGGGGGAGGGTGAAATGGAAATCAACGGTACGATCGGGACGGAAAGGTCGCCGAATCGGGAGGGGACCGGGAGCATCCTTGCGGAAAAGGCAGCCGCGACGGACGGGGCGCGGGAGCGGCTCCTGAAGGCGGCCACCGAGGTCTTCAACCGGAAGGGGTACGCCGCGGCCTCCGTCAGCGAGATCGTCGCGGACGCCGGGGTCACCAAGCCGGTTCTCTACTATTATTTCGCGAACAAGGAAGGGATCTACCGGGAGATCATGGAGACGGCCTTCGCCCTCTTCGACGAGGTGCTCGACCGGGATTACGCCCACTGCCCCACGGTGCGGGAGAAGATCACTGCCCTCTTCGACGACGTCGTGGACCTCTTCCGCCGGCACCTGCCGGTGGTCCGGCTGTTCCACGCCATCTACTACGGGCCGCCCCAGGGGGTGCCCTTCATCGATTTCCACGCCAAGCACATCAAGTGGAACCGGGTCATCCTGGACCGGGTGGAGGAGGGCGTACGCCGCGGGGAATTCCTCCCCCTGGACCCTCTCGACATGACGCAGGCCCTCATGGCCGCCGTCATCTATCGTCTGGACCTGCTCCTCTGCCCCGAGATCGAGAACTACCCCATGCCGGACCACCGCCGGCTCCTGGACATCGTCTTCCGGGGGATCCTCCCCCCGGGCCGAGTTTGAAACGATTGGAGGTACCATGCGCATAGACCGATCCTTCCCGAAACTGGCCCTCCTTCTCCTGGCTGCCGCCTGCCTGACGGGATGCCTGGCCAAGAGCGACGCCTCGCAGGGGGCGACGCCGGCCGCCACGGCCAAGTCCGCCCCCGCCGCGAAACCCTCGGTGCCCGTGGACGTGGCTCCGGTCGCCGTCGGGCCCCTCACGGCCGGCGTGGAGGTGACGGGGACCCTCGTCCCCAAGTTCAAGGCCGAGGTGAAGTCCGAGTACGCCGGCATCGTCACCCACGTCTACGTCACCGAGTGGGTCCGCGTCAGCCGGGGCCAGGCCCTGGCGAAACTGGACACCCGCGAGGCCGAGATCATGCTGAAGAAGGCCCAGGCGGCCGTGGAAGTGGCCCGGTCCGGCCTGCTGCAGACCCAGGTCCAGGAAGCCCGGGCCAACCGGGAGTACGACCGCATGGTGAGGCTCAAGAACGGCGGCCTGGCCACCCAGCAGGCCCTGGACGAGGCCCTGACGGCCAAGCAGGCCGCGGAGGCCCAGACGGCCGCCGTGAAGACCCAGGTGGCGGCGGCCGAGGAAGAGGTCCTGCACGCGAAAACCCGGCTCTCGAAGGCCCTGATCACCGCCCCCATGAACGGCGTCGTCGCCAGGCGGGACGTCAACGTGGGCGACCTGGCCGGCGAAATGGGCAGCCCCCGGATCATGTTCCTCATCGTGGACAACTCCCTGCTGGAACTCACCGTGACGGTGCCCTCCTTCGAGATGGACAAGGTGAAGCTGGGCCAGTCCCTCGACTTCACCACCGACGCCATCCCCGGAAAGACCTTCACCGGCACCGTGAAGTACATCAACCCCATGGTCAACGAGGCCGACCGCTCCCTGACCCTGGTCGCCGAGGTGCGGAACACCCCCGAAATCCTCAAGGGCGGGCTGTACGTGAAGGGGCGGATCCTCACCGAAGAGCGCCCGGCCGTCCTCCAGGCCCCCCGCGCCGCCCTGGTGAACTGGGACATGAAGGCCCGCAAGGGCGAGGTCTTCGTGGTGGAGGGGGCCGTCGCCCGCAAACGCGCCGTGACGACCGGCGCCGTGGCGGGGGAGAACGTGGAGATCGTCGACGGGCTGAAGGAGGGCGAGAAAGTCATTTTACGCGGAAGTTTCCAGGTTCGCGACGGTGACGCCGTGGCGGCCGGCGCGAGGTAGACCCATGTTTCTTTCCGACCTTTCCATCAAGCGGCCGGTTTTCGCCACCGTCATGATGCTGGCGCTGGTGACCCTGGGGATCTTCTCCTATCGCCGGCTCTCCGTCGACATGTTCCCCGACGTGGAAATCCCGGTCCTCTCCGTGATCACCGTCTTCCCCGGCGCCTCCCCGGAAACCGTGGAGCGGGAGGTGTCCAAGCGGATCGAGGAGGCCCTCAACCCCATACCCGGCGTCAAACACGTGACCTCCCAGTCCCGCGAGGGGGTCTCCACCGTCATCGTGGAGTTTCAGCTCGAGGTCCGCATCAACGAGGCCTCCCAGGACGCCCGGGCCAAGATCAACGCCATCCGCGGCGACCTGCCCCAGGGGATCCAGGAGCCCATCATCCAGAAACTGGATTTCTCGGCCATGCCGGTGGCCTCCGTGGCCGTGCGTTCCGACCGACTCTCGCCCCGCGAGATCACCACCCTCGTGGAGAAACGCATCAAGCGGCGCCTCGAGAACCTCCCCGGGGTCGGCAAGGCCGACATGGTGGGGGACCAGAAGCGGGAAGTCAGCATCGACATCAACCCGGACCGGCTGAACGCCCTCGGGATGGGCGTGGACGAGGTGATCGCCGGGCTGGCGTCCGAGAACGTCAACACCCCGCTCGGGCGGCTCACGGACGGCAACCAGGAGTACGCCGCCCGCATCTCCGGCAAACCAAAGGAAGTGAAAGAGTTCGAGTCCATGATCATCGGGGGCAGGAACGGGCGCCCCGTCACCCTGTCAGAGGTCGGCGAGGTGAAGGACGGGACCCGCGAACAGCGGACCCTGGCCCTCATCGACAACGTCCCGGCCGTGGCCCTCGACATCCTCAAGCAGTCGGGCGCCAACACGGTGGACGTCGTGGAAGCCGTCAAGAAGGAACTCCGCCGGCTGCAGCAGGAACTGCCCCCCGGAACCACCCTCGACCTGGTCCGCGACGGTTCCCTCTGGATCCGGGACTCCGTCCACGACGTCCAGGAGACCCTGATCATCGGCGGGATCCTGACCGTCCTCATCGTCTTCCTCTTCCTCAACTCGTGGCGCTCCACGGTCATCACGGGGCTCACCCTGCCCATCTCGGTCATCGCCTCCTTCATCATCATGAACTTCGGCGGCATGACCCTCAACGTCATGACCCTGATGGCCCTCTCCCTGGCCATCGGGCTGCTCATCGACGACGCCATCGTGGTCCGGGAGAACATCGTCCGCCACCTGGAGCACGGCGGCGACCACTTCGAGGCCGCCCGCAAGGGCACCAGCGAGATCGGCCTCGCGGTCCTGGCCACCACCTTCTCCATCGTGGCGGTCTTCGTCCCCGTGGCCTTCATGAAGGGGATCATGGGACGCTTCTTCTATCAGTTCGGGATTACCATCACCTTCGCGGTCCTGGTGTCCCTGTTTGTCTCCTTCACCCTGGACCCGATGCTGTCGTCGCGGTGGATCGACCCGTCCATTCTCCACAAGGGCCGCCGAAGCATCCTCACCCGACTCCTGGACGTCTTCAACCGCTGGTTCGACCGCACGGCGGACGGTTACCGCGTGCTCATCGGCTGGGCGCTGAACCTCCGGTGGGTCGTGGTGCTGCTGGCCGTGGGGGCGTTCGTCGGCGGCATCGCGATCTTCGGCTCCCTGGAGAGCGAGTTCATGGTCCAGCAGGACCAGGGCGAGTTCCAGGTGCTGTTCAAGAGCGCGCCGGGCGCCTCCTTCCAGGAGACCCGGGGACGCATCGAGACCATCCTGGCGGGCTTCAAACAATTGCCCGAGATCGAGCACACTTACGCCACCATCGGGGCCGGGGACTGGGGGACCGTGCGCGACGGGGCCGTCTACGTGAAGCTCAAGGACCGGAAACTCCGCCAGCGGAACCAGTTCCAGGTGATGCGCCAGGCGCGCGCCATTTTGTCCGCCACGCCCGGCATCCAGTCGTCCATCATGGAAGCAGGACGCCTGGACGATCGGAAACTGCTGATGGTCTCCATCCGCGGCGAGGACATCCCCAGGCTGAAAGCCTACGCTGCCCGGCTGAAGGCCGGTCTGCAGGCGGTCCCGGGGATCGTGGACCTCGAGGCCACCCTCGAGTACGACATGCCCGAGTTCCGCTTCACCGTGGACCGCAAGCGGGCCACCGACGCCGGCCTCTCCACCGTCAACGTGGCGCGGACCCTGGGGGCCCTGGTGGGCGGCCAGGCCGTCTCCACCTACGAAGACGAGGACGGCGACGCCGTGGACGTCAAGGTCCGGCTCCCCGAAGACCTGCGGCGCAACCCCGAGCAGGTCAGGACCCTTTTCCTGACCGCCCGGAGCCCGCTGGGGCAGACCTCCCTCATCCCCCTGGGCAACCTCCTCGAGACGCAGCGGAGCGTGTCGCCCGCCGAGATCAACCGCCAGGACCTCTCCCGGGAGGTGGTGGTACAGTCCAACCTGGACGGTCTGCCGCTCGGCACCGCCGTCCAGAAGGCCCTCGACCTCACGGCGAAAATGCCCCTGGAGCCCGGTTACCGGTACGTCTTCTCCGGCGAGAACGAAATCATGGAGGAATCCTTCGGGTACATGGCGGACTCGCTGATCCTGGCCATCGTCTTCGTCTACCTGATCCTCGCCGCCCAGTTCGAGTCCTTCATCGACCCGTTCTCCATCATGCTTTCCCTGCCCCTCTCCCTGGTGGGGATGGCGGGGATGCTCAAGCTGACCGGCGACACCGTCAACATCATGTCGTTGATCGGCCTGATCATGCTCATGGGGCTGGTCACCAAGAACGCCATCCTGCTGGTGGACTTCGCCAAGGCCCTGCGAACCCGGGGCCTTTCACGGCGGGACGCCGTGATCCAGGCGGGGCGGACCCGGCTCCGGCCCATCGTGATGACGACCCTGGCCATGATCTTCGGCATGCTCCCCCTGGCCCTGGGGATCGGTGCGGGCGGCGAGTTCCGGGCCCCCATGGGGCGGGCGGTCGTGGGCGGGCTCATCACCTCCACCTTCCTGACCCTGCTGGTGGTGCCGGTGGTGTACACCCTCCTCGACGACGTCACGTCCTTCTTCCGGCGCCGCCGGCAGCGCCGGCTGGAGCGGCTGGGCCTGGCGGCCAACCCCAACGGGCACGTCCACGACGCGAAGCGAAAAGAACCGTCGGGAGCGGAACTCGAGCCGGCCCTGGCCGCCGCTGAAGACCAGGCGCCTTGAGCGCGGGGCACGGGCTCCGAGGGGAAGGGTGGCGCAAGCTTCAGCTTTCGCGGGTCCAAAAGACGGTCGGCAAGGCCGCGGCAAAACGCCGACGGCGCCGGGGGCGATGGGTCGGCCGACCGCCTCGCGCAAGGCCCGCTTCCGGTTTTTCGTGTGGTTCGTGTGGTTCGTGGTCAATATCCGGTCGTCCGGATCAGGAAGGTCAAGATGAAAATTTCCGACGTACGCACTCATACCCTGTGTATCCTGCTGGCAGGATTCGTGATTTCGCATGTGGCGGCCTCGGCGCCGGCCCGGGTGGTCACGCTCCGGGAGGCGGTGAACGTCGCCCTGGAGCGAAACAAGGACATCCAGAAGGCCAAGGAGTTCCGAAACGTCGTCCATGGCCGTTACATCCAGGAACGCTCGGCCGCCCTGCCCCACCTCACCGTCACGTCCGGGGTCAGCCACCAGTCCGACGGCAGCCAGAGCGTGATGTTCGAAGGCTTCGACTTCCCCACCAGCAGCTACGCCTTCAACGCCGAGGTGGGCTTCACCCAGGCCCTCTACACCTGGGGCCAGGTGGGGGCCGCCATCCACGCGGCCAAGGAGGGGGTCAAGGACGCGGAGGTCCAGCTTGAAATCTACCGGCAGGCCGTGGTCCGGGACGTTTCCGCCGCCTTCTACGACATCCTGCTGGCCCGGGAACTCCTGAAACTGGCCCAGGAGAACCGCCTGCAGAAGGAGCGCCACCTCGACGAGGCCCGCCGCCGCTTCCAGGAGGGCGTGGCGACCGACTACGACGTCCTGGCGGCGGAGGTGGCCGTCCAGAACGCCAGCCCGGAGATCATCAAGGCGGAGAACATGATCCGCATCGCCCGGGACCACCTGGGCTTCCTCCTGGGCCTCGACAACGAGGACGTGGACGTCGCGGGCGACCTGCAGGCCGAGCCCGGCCCCATCCCCCCCTTCGACCTCACCCAGGCCAGGGCCCTGGACAACCGACCGGAGCTCAAGGAGATCGGCCACCGCCTGGCCATCTACAAGGACGCCGTCAAGATCTACGCGGCCGGGGACAAGCCGAGGCTCGACCTGACGGGCGGCGCCGGGTGGCGCGAACTCTGGATGGGGGGCAACCAGGGGGGCGGCTGGGCCACCAGCGTCGGCGTCCGGATGACCTTCCCCGCCTTTGACGGCGGCTACACGAAGGGGAAGGTCATCCAGGCCCGCAGCGACGTGGAGTCCACCCGGATCGAGGAAGCCAGGCTGCGGGACGCCATCGCCCTCCAGGTGCGGGACGCCCTCAGCAAGCTGCGGGAGTCCTCCGAGATCCTCAAGGCCCTCCACGGCACCGTGGCGGAGGCCGAGAAACTCCTGAAGATGTCCGAACTGGGCTTCCAGTACGGCGTCAAGACCCGGCTGGAGGTGGACGACGCCCAGCAGAACGTCAACGCCGTCCGCTTCAACCTGGCCAAGGCCCGTCGCGACCTCATCGTGGCCGGCATCACCCTCGACTGGGTCACGGGCACCCTGGACACGTCCGAAAAGTAAGGGGTGGCGCAAGCTTCAGCTTGCACGCACCCTCCTGACGCCGCATCCACCGCGCTCCAGGAGTGTGCCGCCACCGGCACGCCAACCCCATTCCCAAGGAGAAACCCCACGGCGGCGCATTTTCGGGCTGCGCTGACCCCACGCTGCTTTGACCGCGCCGCCGGGGGTGAAGCGTGCTCCGGAGCACCGTCCCGGGCCGGCGGCGCGGGGCGGGGGAATTTTATAACTGATTCTTCTACAAATGTTTCACCCCTGGCGGGGTGAAGGCTCAGAGGGGATGATCCCCCAAGGCGAGGGCGCGGCGTACACGATCCCGGCGGCGTGTGGGCGCGGCGTACACGATCCCCCCGGGGCGAGGACGCAAAACGCCGCGATCCGCGTCAGTAGGCCGCGTTCCGCAGGCCGGCGACGACCAGGTCGGCGGTGTTCTTGAGCATGGTCAGGCTGAGGTTCTCCGCCGTGTCCGTGCTGCGGTGGTGGTGGTCGCCGTAGGCGATGAAGCGGTAGGCGGGGACCTTCGCCGCCAGGAAGGGGCAGTCGTCGCTGGCGCACTGCCCGCCCAGCTTGAGCGGGATCAGCTTCTTCTCCTCGAAGGCCTTCCCGACGAAGCTGACGAACACCGGGTTGTCATCGGGGTTGGAGATGCAGGGCCCGTACTGGTCGTCCAGGTAGTCGAGCTGGATCATCATCCGGGTCCTGGCCAGGGGGAAGAGGGGCTCTTTCGTCACGTAGTGGGTGGACCCGTACAACCCCTGCTCCTCGGCGCACCAGAGGGCGAAGACCAGGGTGCGCTTCGGCTTGACCCCCGACCGGGCAAAGGCGGTGGCCGCCTCCAGGACCACCGCGGTCCCGGAGGCGTTGTCCGCGGCGCCAAAGAAGATCCGCCCGTCGGCGCCGGCGCCCAGGTGATCGTAGTGGGCCCCGACGAGGATCACTTCCTCCGCCAGGGCCGGGTCCGATCCCCGGAGAATGCCGAACACGTTCCGGCTGACGGCCTCCCGGCAGAGACGGCTCTGGAGCACCAGATGCACCCGTTTGCCCAGGGCACGGGCGGCCGGCGCCCTGGCCGCCGCCTCGGGGGCCATGCCCAGGAGCGTCTCGGCCGCTTTCCGACGCAGGAAGACGGCGGGAAGGTCCGCGTGGTACAGTTCGGGATGGAAGTCCCGCTTCAGGTCGGTCGCCTGGACCTCGGCCTCGTCCCCCTTCTCCTCGACCCGCTCGCCCATCTTGCCCTGCGGGATGAAAACCACCGCCGCGGCCCCTTTCCGTGAGGCCGTGTCGAGCTTGCGATCGACGCGGGCATCCTCTGCCTCGACCCCCTCGGGCTTGCCGGACAGGATCACGGCCACCTTCCCCTTCACGTCGACCCCGGCATAGGAATCCACGGTCGCGGTCTGAAGGCCGAAACCCGCGAAGACCAGGTCCCCGGTCACGTCCCCGGAGCCGGAGTAGTCGACTTCCCGGTACTCGTCCAGGTAGGCGTAAGCGTGAGGCTTCGCGTCCCCCTGCCCAAGGAGCGTCAGCGAGGCGCCGGGCAGGACCTCCCAGAGCGGGAAGCGGACCTCCTGCGTGCGCACCTCCAGGCCGGTGGCCCGCATGGCGTCCTCCACGTACGCCTCGGCGGCCTTCCCGGAGGGGGAGCCCGTCAGGCGCCCGCCCATGGACGGGGCGCTCAGGTCGGCGACCCAGGTTTCCAGGCGCTTCGGGTCCGCCTGCTCGGGCAGTCCGGCGATGGCCGCGCCCCCCAGGCAGAACAGGATGACCAGGCTGAGTGTCCCTTTCGTTTTCATGGTTTCCCCGTTGAACTGGATTACGTTCCATCCCATTGATGAGATGAACGTTTTGAAACAACGTCTACGGATTCGGCGCCGGTTTGATTCACCCCCCGGTCGAATCGCCGGCCGGGCGGATCGGGATGCCGGCCTTTTCCAGCACGGAGCGGAAGGCGTTGGCGACGTAACGGAAATATCCCGGGGCGAGGCGGTTCTCCAGGCGGTGGGAGCGGTAGATCTCCCGGACCTTCCAGGCGTAGTTGAGCCGGTCGAGGTAGACGAACTCCACGATCCCGGCGAGCCGGGAGGCCAGCCGGTGGGGGTTCATGGGGAGGGCGGGGCCGACGAAGGCGTAGGTGTGGACACCGGCCGCCCGGAGGGTTCGGAGGGCTTCGAGGCGCCGGTCGACAGGCGGGGCCCCGGGTTCGAAAAGCCGCCGGACGTCTTCGTCGTCGGTGGTGACGGAAAGGCCCACCTGGGCGCGGTCCCCGAGGGCCAGGAACAAGTGGGTGTCCCGGACGACGAGGGGGGAGCGGGTCAGGACCGAGACTTCGAAATCCCCGCGTTCGAGGATGGCTTCCAGACAGCGGCGGGTGAGGCCGTGCTCCCCCTCCAGGGGCTGGTAGGGGTCGGTCACCAGGCTCAGCCCGATGACCCCCGGTTTCTTGCGGACCAACTCCCGGCGCAGCAACTCCGGCGCGTTCTCCTTGACGTCCACGAAGCGGCCCCAGGTCTCGCCGGCGTGGCCCGCGAAACGGCCCATGAAGTCCGCGTAGCAGTAGCGGCACCCGAAAGCGCAGCCGACGTAGGGGTTGAGGGAGTAGTCGATCCCGCGGATCTTGGAGGGGGAGAGCACGCTCTTCACCCGCACCGCCCGCACGGCGGGGCCGAACGCGCCGTCGGGGGGGCGTTCAGGGCCGCCCACGGGTCGGGCCTCCCGATGCCCGGACCAGCCTGGGCGCCCACTCCCGCGGGGGCCGGGGCGGGACGGACCCGGGCACCCCTTCCGATGAAAACCGGGGCATCCTTCGGCTGGCGGCCCGGCAATTCACTTCTTTCCCCTGCGCTGCGGCGTGAACGCCCACCAGGGTCGGGGGTCGCCCCCCTCGGCGAAGGCGACGACGGCCCGGAAGACGTCGAGGACACACGGGTCCTGTGTGAACCCGGTCTTCTCGCAGAGGGCCCGGTAGAGCTGTTCCGGGTCCCGGCCCGTCAGTTGGGCGGGGTGCTCGATGCCCAGCAGCCGGAGGTCGGCGGCGGTCGCCTTCCCCACGTTCGGGAGGTCCTCAAGGCAGGAGCACTGATCAATACGGTCGACTCTTCTCTTGGCCATCTTTTCCTCCAGCAGATCTTCCCGTTGATGATAGCGGGAGACGCGCCAGGGAGCAACAGAGAAACAGGACACCCATTTTCCCCCGAAAATGCCGGATGTCCACGATGCTCATTCGAATCCGGCAAGTGCCATCGCCACTCACTCATCCGGGCGGTTGACAAGGCACTTTTCCCGTGCGAACATGGGATCGGATCTCACACGGGGAACGAACGCAGGAGGGCCCATGCGCGTACGGTTTTCCTTGCCGCGAAGAGTTGTCTGGGTTTTGTGCCCGGTCCTGGCGGCAATCTCAATCGAAGGCATGGCCCCGCTGATTGTCGCGTGGAAACGCCCGGAGCAGGTGAAGATGCCGGACCAGGGTGAACTCCCGTTTCTGAGCTTCCGCCCATGGTCAGCTGTCCCCTTCTCCGACACCTCCGTCAACCGGACCTGCCCGAACGGCACCGACATCTTCGTCAACTCTTCGCTACCGGGTTTGGCTTCCTCCGCTTGCCAGACCAAAGGCTGATCCGTTCATGGAGTCCATCGTCCGGACGATGACGGCCCTGTTACTCGCCTTGAGCTTCCTTTTCGTCGCCTGGGTGGTGGGGTGGCGTCTCAAAGCCGTCCGCGGGGCGCTTGGCCGATGGGTGGCTTCGCTCGCATTTCTGGCCTGGTTTCTGTCGATCCTGTTCCACCTCCTGGCGGCGGTACGGGGGTTCGCTCTCGCCCCGGTGACAGTGCTCGCAGGGTTGTCGGCGGCCGGAGCATACATCATGGCAGGAGGGCGGAAGACGCTGAAAACCTGGGGGGGACGGGAGGTGGTGTTCCTCCGCCGCTTGTCCCGGGCTATTCGACGCAGCCGGCACCGCTGGGTCGTCCTCGCCTTCGCCTCTCTCGCTACCCCCGGGCTCCTCCGGGCGCTAGTCGTCCCCCCCATCGGTTGGGACACACTCACTTACCACGGTGTAAAAGCCGGGATGTTCATCCAAAACGGTGGCATCGACACGATGGAGGGGACCGGTCCCTGGGGTTACTACCGAAACATGCCGGCGGGGGGAGAGGTCTTCACGGCCTGGGGCATGCTGCCACTCCGGTCGGCCGCGCCGGCCGGTGCCGTGGAGGTTACGCAGTGGTTCGGGGCTGGACTCGCCCTGTTCGTCCTTGCGCGGCTCCTGGGAGCGAAAGAGCCCTTCGCATCACGAGCAACCGGGTTCATCCTCTCCCTGCCGACACTTTTCCTCCTTGTGGGAAGCGGATACGTGGAGGTCGGGTTGCTCGCCGCCCTCTCGTCGGCACTCGTCCTGGGAGTGAGCGCGTGGGAGGGGAGACGACCCGCGGCTATTTTTCTCGCTGGAGGAGTGCTTGGTGTCGTTGCGGCTACAAAAATATCAGTGATCCCGACTGCAGCGCTGGTCCTCGCGATCCTTGTCGCACTGGCGTACCGGACCGGCGGAAGGGCGGCTCGACGATTCGCCGTTGCAGGTGTTGTGGCGTTTCTCCTCGTAGTCAGCCCATGGCTCCTCCGAACGCACTCACGGACCGGAGCGTGGCTTTCTCCGGTCCCGGCCCGGGTCGGGCCTTTGGTCTTGGGGGTCGCTCCACCCGAAGTCGAATGGTACATGGACAGGCCTGGCTTGCGAGCTTACGACGTCGCCGCCGAAACCGGAGTCTTGCGGCGGGTCTTTCGGATACCCGGCAGCGGAGACGAAGCGCTCGGTTTTCTCGCCCTCCTCCCGTTGGTGGCGATCCGCCCGGGTCTCCGTCAGCTCCGGGCCCGGCACCGAGGTGCACTCGTCCTCTGTGGGGCCGTTTTCCTAACGACCTTGATTGGTTATTACACGCCTGGATTTTCGTTGATCCGACACTACTGGAGCGCTTCAAGCGCGCGGTTTTTACTCCCCGCTGTCGCCCTCCTGCCTCTGGTCAGCCTCTGCTGGTGCCGCGACTCCTCAATGGCGGCCCGCGTTTGGGGACGTGTCATGGTGGGCGCTACCCTGTTCTTCCTGGCGACAAGTGGGCTCCAGTCCTTTACTGGGGCCTCCGGACGTGCAACGAGCCTGATCGCATTGATCTCGGCCGCTGCACTCATTGCGATGACTCTCGCGGTCAGGATTGGCAGAAGGGCCGTTGTGGCGCCCGCGGCGGCATGCCTCGCCATCGCGGCCGTGTGGCTCGGGTCTCTCCAAGTGATCCAGGGTGTGTACCGGCAGGAACTCTATCGGCTCGACACGGCGATCCATGACGTACCCAAATACTGGGTCCCGGCCGCGTTCGCCGTCGATGATCCGAACCTTGCACGCCGGATTGCCGTCACCTCCGGACCGTTCCAGAATCTCGACAACTGGTTCGCCGCACCGTTTCTGGGGCGATCGCTCCAAAACGAACTCGTCTATGTACCTGTCTCGCACGATGGGCGGATCTGCCCGTTTGGAAAACCTCCTGTGCTCGAGGAACTGTTCCGGACAGCAGACCCGGCCGCGTGGGTGGAACGTCTCCACCGGAGAGGCGTGACAGAGGTGGTATCATTCGCTCCACAGTCGATCGAGCTCGTATGGATGGAGTCGAGACCCGATCTCTTCAGGCCGATCGTTGGGCATTGGGGTATCTGGGGTCTCTTCCGTGTTGCGGGGTCCGACCGTGCCTGGTGAATGCCGTCGATAGTATGTTTGGAAGAGAAGCACAATTGCGCGAAAAATCACCGTCAGTGTTCCCGCAGGAAACGATCGGGATTGCAGACCAGGAACCGACATTATCGGTAACACGTTCACTTGCGTTTCATTAACTTCCAAATCAGGTCGATCGCTTCATCCAGTACATCGACATGGCCATCAAATAGAAGGCCATGGCGATCCAATACAGAAAACCGAACCCGAAATACATCGAGTTGTACTCCAACAGTCCGCCGCACATGGCCCCGAACATGTTTACAGCCATGGCGCCGCTGATGCTGTGCGTGTCAGCGATCAGGGACGAGAAAGCAATCCCGGAAAAAAACATAGGAGATGTCAATACGATCAATGCAATGATCTGCCCCCAGGGTGAGGCGGAATAACCGCCGGAATACAAAATCGACACCCCCCCGATCAGAGAAAGGATGATCAGGCAGAATGCCGCCATGGGCCATCTCCGCCTCATCTTGGAGACTGCGACATTCGCAAGGAAAGCCATGCCAAGGATCGCTGCAATGACGACGCCGATCACTTGCCATGTGTTTCCAAAGACGAGACCCAGCTCAGTGATCGCCTTTGTTTCGACTAACATGAATCCGCAACCCATAAAAAAGAAAGGCAATAGATTGCTTTTTGGACGCTCGTCCATGAACGAGAAAAACAAGGTTAAGGAGATAAGCACTATCAGCAGGATCATCCAAATGTAGGAAACGGGATAGACCCGCCTCGGCATGTAGAAAAACGGCCAATCATCGGTCGAGACATCGGCCAAGATTGAAGGATCGGCATAAGTCGAAGTGCGCTCCGAGAATAACGGGTTAGTGAGAAGCTCGGGTTTGACGACCAGATTTCCATTCTTGCGCTGGGCAAACATCACTGAATTATCATAATGCGTGAAAAGGCAGATGGGAGGAATTCCATCGAAAGCTTGTTGCATCATCAGATAGATCTTGCGACCTATCTCATTGGAAATGATGCAGAATGACAACACGATGACGCCGTCCTCTTTTAGGTGTTTTCTGGCGTCCCGAATACCCTCTACCGTGTAGACGAATGAATCCAAACGGATACTGGAGGCCTGGCTCAGCAGCGTATGAGAGTCAAGGAGTCCATAAACGATCATGTCGTATTGATTTTCCGTCGTTCTGAGGAACTGCCGGGCGTCTTGATTGATGATGTTTACATGGGGGGATAAATATGGTGATTCCGGGTGGAATGTTTTGCCGAGTCTAATAATGGCAGGGTCGATTTCAATGGCATCGATCCGGGGGATGCGTGCGCGCAAGGCCGCAGCAACATCGTTGCCTGTTCCGGAGCCCACGATCGCGACCTGAGTGGGGTGGGGATGAAGGCGATACGGCAATTCGTAATAGTCTGCACATGCTCGAATCGACGGATCCGAATCCTGGTTGATTTTGGACAGATCCAGCACCTTCTGGAAGTAGTGACCGGCTGCACGGATGTAAACCGGAGAAGAGGGTGATCCCATTCTCTCCAGTAATTGATAGGGCGAATAGATATTCTCGATTCCCGTTGACACAGGCCAGGTGAGGATGAGGATCAGGACCAGCGAAGCGCTAAAACTGACAACGATCGCACGAATGCTGTAAGCTTGCAACAGGGCCAGGACGAACAGGCAGGGAATCATCCAGATGACAGGGGGAGTCCAAAAAAAACTGAGTATCAATGTGAGGAGAACACCGATGATGCTCCCTGCCAGGTTCATGCCGTACGCCTTCAGGGATGCAGTCCGATTGAGGAGGCGTCCGCAGATCTGGCCGATAGGAATGAATGGAAGAGCTGTCAACAACATGGAAACGGCGAGAAAGAGGAGGGTCGTAAATAATCTCATGGGTGTCGCCGCAATACTGAATCCCATGTTGAGTTGCTCTTTGATCGGGGAGACAATCAAACCAAGTTGTTGATCACTCAGTCCGTGTCTCAACGTGACCAGGAAAAATACATGGAAGGCAAGCAAAGGCAGAATCAAAATTGCGGTAATTCTGCTTTTTCGGGCCAGGGAATACCCCAACCCCAAACCAGCGAAACAGGCCAGCAGGCTGAAATTTTTATAAAAAGCGAAAACTTCCCACACCGTACCTTGCCAGCGAATGATCGCCAGTTCGAGGGCCAGACTGCCTGCTGCACTCCCAATGATGGCAAGAGGGATCCACTGGTCTGGCATTTCGTCCAGGAAAATTACCGCATGTCGTGCATGCAACGCGAGGAAGGCCTCCAATTTTTTCAATGTCAAGAGAAGGGTAAAGCCCAAGGCCAAACAGATCACTCCGGCCATTGCCTGGTAGAAATCAGAATACTCCGACTCATCACGATGTGCGATTTGGCTCCAACCGATGATAATCAGAGGCAAAGCAATACAAAGCACTATGGTAATGCGGATAAAACCCGTGAATGTTCTTACGGTGTCTGTTTCTTTTTCTTTCGATAGGTTTTGCTTCATGTTTCACCATGGTGTGATCTTGATTTTTCGAGCATTGGCACTGCGCCATGCAAAATCGACAAAAATAAAATTCGATGGCCTCGGATGACCAGCTTTCGCACGATGATCTGGGAAAGGCTCAGGAGGAGGGCATTCTGTACGACCCACCAGAGGATTCCCAGGATCAGGGAGTGAAACATGAATCATGCTCAGGTGGCCAACCAGACGTGGAGGCGGACCCAGGTCTCGTAGAAGAAGCTGAGGAAGAGCAGGTTGGCCAGGGACGTGAGCAGGGCCCGGGGCCAGGTGAACCCCAGGGCGAAGCGCGCCGCGGCGGCGAAGAGTAAAAAGCCCCACAGGACCCCCAGGGGGAAGACCACGAGGAAGACCCAGGGCGCGTAAACGTAGCCGGTCAGCCGGACGATCCGGGAGGCCATGGCCTCGTTCGGCGTCTGGGCGGCCCGGAGGGCGCAGGAGAGGGCCAGGAGGTTGGTGGTGAACCAGAGGACGACCCACGCGCAGAGGGGCGAGAGGACACTGGAGACGAGGAAGAAACCGCCGTCGATCCGGAGGGTGCGGAGGGTGTCGAGCATCGACCGGGCCACCTCGTCCATGGGGGGGTCCAAAAGCCGGGCGGACAGGGCGTACTCGAAGAACTTCAGGGACAGGTACTGGGACGCGAAATGCCCCACCAGGCCCGTCACGATCACGATGAACCCGAAACCCCGCACGCGTCGTGACGGCCGGCTTCCGGGCAACGCGGTGAAAAAGGCCCTCGGGTGGAAAAGCACGGCGCCCAGGGTCCGGAAGAAACGGGCAAGACCGCCCCCCGCCGGCCCGTCTTCCCACGGGATCGGCGCCCGATCCTCGCTGGGATGCGGTGCCGCCTCCCCGTCAGCCACGACCTCCGTGCCCGCTTCGCCCACCGCCGCCGCCGGCTCCGCCGGCAACGGGTCCGGGGGGGGCTCCTCCGGGGGCGGGCCGGCATCGGGATTCATCGGGTCGGGGACCCACCCCTTCCGGTCGCAGTGCCGACACTGCACCCATCCCGGCTCGTCCACCCGGATGGGTTTCCCGCAGTGGGGGCAGAGCGCCAGCATGCCCCGCGCCTCAGCCGATCTTCCGGTAGACGTCCATCATCTGCCGCCCCACCACGGGCCAGGCGAACTTCTCCGCGCGCACCCGGGAGGCCTCGCCCATCGCCTTGAGCCGCGCGGGGTCCTTCTGGAACTCCAGCAGGGCGTCGAGGAGGGGCTCCTCGGTGTCGGCCGGAGCGATCACCGCGTTGTCCTCGCCGACGTAATCCCGGATGGACCCCACGTCGGTGGTCAGCACCGGCAAAGCGCACGCCATGGCTTCCAGGACGGCGTTGTTCGCCGTGCAATCCTTGAGCGGGAGGAAAAGGAGGTGACTCTTCCGGTAGAGGTCACGCAGCGCGTCGTCCGAGATGTCCGAGTGCAGATGGACGTTCTCGAGGCCCGCGTAGAACTCGTGGCACCACGGGAAGGTCACGATGTGAAACTCCACCCGGCTGTTCCGGATCTGGCCGAGGGTCTTGATGACCGAGCGGATCTTGTCCACGTCCCGGAGCCACCACCCCACCGAGATGCACCGGAGGACCCCGTCGTCTTCGCGCTGTGCGGGCGGGGTGAAGTAGTCGGTGTCGATGCCGTGGGGCACCAGGAAAATGTTGTCCCGCTTCGAGAGCTTCCGGAAGAAGTCCATCTGGCTGCTTCCCACCGCCACGATGGCGTCGGCCCGGAAGATGCCCTTGTGATCGGGGATCACCTCCAGGAACTTCCCGGGCGGCTGGTGGAAGGAGACCACGGTCCGGTTCCCGCGGAGGATGGGGAAGCGGGCCATGTACCGGAAATTGTTCTCGCCGTAAAGGAAGTGCACGATGGTCCGGTTGACCAGGTTGATGCGGAACGAGAGTTCCATCTCCATCGAGAAGTGGTTGAAATGGTACCAGTTGGAGTGGATCGCCTTGAAGCGCTTGAACTTGTCGGGGTTCTTCGACGACAGCCACCGGAAGATCTTCCCCGGTTGGTACTGGGACGAGAAGGGGATGTGCCGGGCCAGCATGTCGTACCCGGAGTGGGACGAATGATGCGGGATATGGGAATAGACGAGCAGTATCTTCATGTCAACCTCACGGGCCGATAAAAGGGCATTTTAACGAACCCGGAGGGAAGAGACAAGAAAAAGTGGGGAAAAACCGCTTGACTTCCCACAGGGGACCTTCCGGATAATAGGCGCCATGCGAGGGGCCCTCACCACCACCACGTTCGGTGACACGGTCCCGGCTGAAGGCCGGGTTCACCCCTTCGCCGCCTTCCGCCCGCTGGAGGAGATCCGCCGGAGGGAGCGGGCCGCCGAGCGCCGTTTCGGGCTCCCCCGCAACGTGACGGTCCACCTCCGTCTCCTGGCGGACAGCCTCCTCGAGAACGAACCCGACACGGTGATCTACTGCCCCCCGGCGGACCCCCGCGAGTACCTCGCCCTCTACGAGACCGCCCGGTCCCTCTTCGGCTTTCCCCGGCACGTGGCATTCGGCCCGGGGACCGGCCCGCCGGCGGAGCGGCCGGGGGAGAGCGGGCCGTCGGCCGACCGCCCGGGTGCAGGCCTCACCCCGCCTTCTTCGCGGCGCCGGCGATGGCCCTCCTGTCAATTCGTCAATTCGGCACTTAACGACATATTACTCCCCCTGGCGGCGGCCTACGAGGAAGTCCTGGCGGCGGGGATCGGCCTGCCCCGCCATCCCGGTCGGGGGGAGCCCCCGCCCCGGGAACCCGGGC
This sequence comes from Acidobacteriota bacterium, assembly GCA_018001935.1. Lineage (NCBI taxonomy): Bacteria > Pseudomonadati > Acidobacteriota > Acidobacteriota bacterium. The sequence goes on along the minus strand of JAGNHB010000001.1, from coordinate 54,763 downwards.
CCGCGCCCTCCCCCCGGGCCGGCGGCCCCGGCCGGCTTGCCGCCGCCCCCGCGGGCCCGCGTCCGGCCCTCTTCGGCGACTGGCTCCTGGGGCCGGGGCTCCTGGATCGACTCGAGAGCCACGGGGCCCGCCCGGTGTTCATCCAGGCGATCTTCGACGTCCTCCGAAAACGGGCGAAACCCGGCCTTCTTCCGTTCGCCGCCCGGCCCTTCCGGGAGAAAACCCGGGCCTATGGCCGTGCACTCCGGGCCCTCGGCGCCGGCTGCCTGATCTTCGTCCACGCACCCTTTTCCCACAACCGGGCTTCCTGGGGCCGGGAACTGTCCCGCTTCGACCTTCCCGCGCTCTTCCTGGAGTGCGCGGTCCCCGGCTACCTCACCGAGGGGGAACGCATCCGCCTGGAAAATTTCCTGGCCCGGCTGGGCGCCTGACGGGGGCGCCCCCCCCTCCCGAACCCGGGCATCCCCGGAAGCTGCCAACTGTTATCATGTTTTGTTTCATTTGTTTGCCGTCGTCCCAACCCCGTCCTGCACAAAGAATGAGCATTGCGGAAAACCGGTTGAATCTGTGCACGATAGGGGGGAGGTTCCCGGGGAATCCCCGGGGGTTTTCCACATTTTCTGTTAAGAACTCCGGAAGTCCCCGGGAAGACAAGGGTCCCCGAGAAACCCGAGGAGGTAAGGAAAACTCCGCGCCTTTCGCCCGAGGAACTCGCTCAGCACCTCGTTGAACCCCTCCGCCGCCGCCTTGCCCAGGGCGGCGCAGGGGAAGGTTCCACGGAGGTTTGCCGGGTGGGAAACCAGGATTTCGGCCAACAGGGCGAACCACTCCCGGGCGTCTTCCGGGGAAGCCGCGGGCCCCGTCGCCGGCCGCCGTCCCTCCCCGCGAACGGACCCGGACACCGGGGAACAACCGGCGCCGGCCGGGCGGGGCGCCTCCCGGCAGGCCGGGCAGACGAAGCTCGCGGCGGAGGGAAGGTACCCGGCCGGCGGGTAATCGGGCGAAAAAACCGCGCCGCAGGAGCCGCAGGCGGAGGGGTCCGGCAGGATGCCCTCGAGCTTGAGGGCCCAGACCTGGAAGTAGAGCAACGGCAGCAGGAGCGGGGGCCGGGCGTCGCACACCGCGGAAACCGCCCGGAAAAGCCGGAAGAAGCGCTCGCCGGACGCGGTGTCCATCTCGGTGTGGAGGAGGATTTCGGCGGCGTAGGACCGGAGGGCGAAAGCTTCGAGATCCATCGTCCCGGCCCCTCCCCCGTCGAGCACCGTGACCTCCAGGATGGACCAGAGCCGTTCCGGGGCCGCGGGCCTCAGCTTGACTTCCAGGGTGGAGAAGGGGGTGAAGGGGGAGACGGAGCGAAACTTCGGTTTCCGGAACCCCCTCGCGAGCGCCCGCACCTTGCCGTGGGCACGGGAGAGGAGCACGGCGATGCCGTCGGCCTCCCCGTAATCGTAGATCTTCAGGACAACCGCCTCGTCCTGGACCGGACTCACCGCCATCGGAACCTTCCCGGGCCGTCCGTCGTACTAGGGTTGAGCGGTGAAACGCCGCACCGTTCCGTGAGGGTAACACGGAATGGACATCAACATGAACCTTTTTCAGGTGTCCCGTGTCCAATCCAGGGAGGCGGGAATGTCGGAATGGAGCACGAAGATGAGCCGCGACCAGTTGATTGTAGCCTGCATCCTGAAAACCCTCCGGTCCATGCCGGAGGCGGACCGGGACATCTTCATGAAGAAGCACTACCGCGGCTGGGACGAACAGCGGATCGCCCTCTCCCTGGGCCTCGCCGTCAACGACGTGCGGGAATCGCTCCAGCGGTCCGCTTCCATCCTTCTGGGCAACCTCCACCCCCTGGCGGAACACGTGGCGGAGTTCTGATCCCCCGCCCCCCCTGCGCCCCTTGAGCCGTGCAACGCAAGCCCCGGCACGCTCTCCCGGCCGGGGGTGTCGCCGCAAGCCGCATCCCGCCCCCGGGAGCTTCCCCTCCCGAAACCGCCCCACACGAAGACGCTTGCCCGCCCTGCCGAATTCTGGTAATCTGGTCCGTCGAAGAGGATGGCGCCCGATGTCGAAAGCCGTTTTCCTGGACCGGGACGGGACCCTTTGCGCGGACAAGGTCTACCTGTCGGACCCGCAGGGCCTCGAACCCCTCCCCGGCGTTTTCCCCGCCCTCGAATCCCTTCAGCGGGGCGGTTTTCGACTGGTCGTGGTGACCAACCAGTCCGGGGTGGCACGCGGCCTGATCCCGCCCGGGTCCCTGGAAGCGGTGCACCGGGAACTCCACCGGATCTTCGGCGAGCGGGGGGTGCGTTTCGAGGCGATCTACGTCTGCCCCCACCTGCCCGGGGGGGCCGTGGCAGAGTACAGCATCGGGTGCGACTGCCGCAAACCCTCGCCCGGCCTTCTCCTGCAGGCAGCCGAGGACCTCGGCATCGACCTGCGGCGCTCCTTCATGGTGGGCGACCAGGGACACGACGTCGAGGCCGGGAAGCGGGCGGGGTGCCGGACCGTGCGGCTCGACCTCTCCGGCAGCGGGAAGGGGGAGGCGACGGGGGCGCCACCGGCCCCCGACTTCGAGGCGGCGTCCTGGGAAAGCGCCGCCCGGTGGATCCTGTCCCAGGAGGACGAATGAAACCCACATACCAGGAATACGCCCGGGTCATCGACAAATTCAAGAAAGCCACGGTCCTTCACGTCGGCGACCTCGTGCTCGACCAGTTCCTCTTCGGGGAGATCTCGCGCATCTCGCGGGAGGCCCCCGTGCTCATCCTGAAGTACCATGAAACCATCAAGATCCCCGGGGGCGGCGCCAACGCCGTCAACAACCTCCTGTCCCTCGGGGCCCGGGTCCTTCCCGTGGGCGTCCTGGGCGAGGACGAGGCGGGGGAGTGGCTCACCGGCTTCTTCCGCGACGCGGGGGTCGACCTCTCCGGCGTCTTCCGGCGGAAGGAGCACACCACGCCCGTCAAGACCCGCATCCTGGCCGGCTCGTTTCACTCCTCCATGCAGCAGATGCTCCGGATCGACCACGAGGGCCGGCTGGACGCGCCCGCCTGCACCGAGGACGAGATCATCGAGCGAATCGAGGCGGTCCTCCCCGACGTGGACGGCATCGTGGTCTCCGACTACGGCTACCTGTTCATCCAGGAGAAGGTGATCGCGTACCTCTCGGACGTCCGGCGTCGCCGGAACATCCCCATCGTCGTGGACAGCCGTTTCTCCATGCGACGGTTCCACGAGGTGTCCAGCATGACGCCCAACATCTCGGAGGTCGAGTCCGCTTTCCACACCGCCATCGGCGACAACCTCGCCCGCATGGACGCCGCCGCCGAGCAGGCCATCGAGGAACTCGGCCTCGACGCGATCCTCATCACCCGCGGGCGGCTGGGCATGTCCCTTTACAAGCGGGGAACGAAACCCGTCCACATTTCCGTGTTCGGGTCGGACGAGGTGGCGGACGTCACGGGCGCCGGCGACACCGTCATCGCCGTGTACACCCTGGCCCTCTCCTGCGGGGCCTCGTACGAGACCGCCGCCCGCATGGCCAACTACGCCGGCGGCCTCGTGGTCATGAAGCGCGGGACCGCCACCGTCTCGTCCAAGGAACTCCTGAGCGCCATCAAGGCCGACCACCTGGAGAAGCGGAGGTAGCGTCCCCATGGAGGGAAAACTGCGCACCCGTGAAGAACTCGCCGGGATCGTCCGCCGGGAGCAGGCGGCCGGGCGGGTCGTGGTCTTCGCCAACGGCTGCTTCGACCTGCTCCACGTCGGCCACATCCGTTACCTCGCCGCCGCGAAGGCCCTCGGCGACCTCCTGGTGGTGGGCATCAACGGGGACGCGAGCGTCCGGGCCATCAAGGGCGCCGACCGCCCCCTCATGCCCGGCGACGAGCGGGCCGAAATCGTGGCCGCCATCGAATCGGTGGACTGGGTGACCCTCTTCGACGAACCGGACGTGAAGGCCATCCTCCTGGAACTCCGGCCCGACATCCACGCCAAGGGGACCGACTACACGCCCGAGACGGTCCCGGAGCGGGAGGTGGTCCGCTCTTACGGCGGCCGCGTCTGCATCGCCGGCGACCCCAAGGACCACGCCACCCGGGACCTCATCGCCCGGATCCGGACGATCCATGCCCCTTCCGACTGAAACACCGCGGTCCATCCTCATCGTGAAGCTGAGCGCCATCGGGGACACCCTCCACGCCGTGCCCGCCGTGGCCGCCCTGCGGGAAGCCTTCCCCGCCGCGACGATCACCTGGTGCGTCGAGAAGCGCTGCGCGACCCTGGTTCGGTGCCTGGCGTGCGTGGACCGGGTGCTGGAACTGGACACGCGGTCCTGGCGCCGGGGCCGTAAGCTCCGGGGCGAGGGGGGGCTCGTCCCCTTCCTCCGGGACTTGCGCGCCACCCGCGCCGACGTGGCCTTCGACTTCCAGGGCCTCCTCAAGTCGGCGGCGGTGACCCGGCTGTCCGGGGCCCCGCTGCGCATCGGATGGGCACGGCCCCTCCTGAGGGAGAAAGCCGCCGTGGCCGGCTACAACCACCGCGTGGGCGAGGTCCCCCCGCACACCCACGTCATCGAGATCTGCTCCCGGCTCCTCTCGCCCCTGGGCATCGACACGGCCCCCCGGCGGTTCCCCTTCCGCTTCCCCGGGGAGGCTTCCCGCCGGGCGGGCGAGATGCTCGGGGCCCTGGGGCCCCGCCCCTTCGTGATCCTCAACCCGGGCGGGGGCTGGCCCACGAAACGGTGGGCCCCGGAGCGCTTCGGGGCCCTGGCCCTCCGGGTGGATCGCGAACTGGGCTTGACCCCCGTGGTCACCCTCGGGCCGGGGGAGGAACCCTTGGCGGAAGCCGTCCGGCGAACGGCCCCGTCGACCCGGGTCCTGGCGCCGGGCCTGCCCGAGTTCGCGCTGCTTTGCGGGAAGGCCGCGGCCGTGGTGGCGGGCGACACGGGGCCCATGCACCTCGCTTCCGCCGCGGGGGCCCCCGTGGTGGGGATTTTTGGCCCGACGGACCCCCGCCGCAACGGCCCCTTCGGGGAGCGCGCCGTCGTGGTTTCGCGCGGGCTCCCCTGCCAGGGCTGCCACCATCGGAAATGCTCCGACGGCCGGTGTATGGACATTCCCGTCGAGGACGTTTACAATGGCCTGCTCGCCTGCCTCGGCCCGCCGCCGGGTCACGCGGCGAAAGGATGAGGAACGGACATGAAACGGCGCCTGCTGCAACGGATTCGGGTCCCCCTGGGGACGCTCGCCGCCGTGTTCTATTTCTGCTTCGCCCGCCCCGACGCCGCCTGGTTGGCGGCCGGGCTGTCCCCTCTCCTGGCCGGGGTTTCCCTGCGCCTGTGGGCCGCGGGGCACATCCGCAAGAACGAAGACCTCGCCCGCAGCGGCCCCTACCGGTTCACCCGCAACCCCCTCTACCTCGGCAGCCTCCTGATGGGCGTGGGGCTCGGCATCCAGAGCGGGATCTGGTGGCTGGCCCCGGCCTTCCTCCCCCTCTTCCTGCTGGTTTACCTCGCCGTGATGAAGCAGGAGGAGAAGGACCTCGAAAACCACTTCGGGGAACGCTTCCGGGACTACCGCGGCCGCGTCCCCCTCTTCCTCCCCCGGCCGGGCCGGGCACTGCCGCCCGCAGAGGGCGCCTTCTCCATCACCCGGGCCTGGAAAAACCGCGAGTACAACGCCCTCCTGGGGACGCTGGCCGCCGAGGGCGCCCTCCTCGCCAAGGCCGCCTGGCCCTCCGTCCATCTCTTCCGGTGAGTGACCCATGAAACCTGTCATCGAAATCCGCGACGCCGGCAAGAAGTACAACGTGTACAAGCGCCCCACCGACCGGCTCAAGGAGATGGCCTGCCTTGGCCGGCTCCACCGTCACCAGGAACTGTGGGCCCTGCGAGGGGTCAGCCTGAGCGTGACGCCCGGGGAGACCCTCGGCTTCGTCGGGAGCAACGGGGCCGGGAAGAGCACCCTGCTCAAGCTCATCACGGGGATTTCCCGCCCCTCCGAGGGCGACATCACCGTGCGGGGCCGGATCTCCGCCCTCATGGAACTGGGGGCCGGCTTTCACACGGAGTTCACCGGCCGAGAGAACATCTACATGAACTGCTCGATCCTGGGGATGAGCCGGAAAGAGATCGACGAACGCCTCGACGACATCATCGCGTTCTCCGAGCTGGGCGAGTTCATCGACCGCCCCATCCGGATCTACTCCACCGGGATGTTCATGCGGCTCGGGTTCTCCGTGGCGGTCTTCACCGAGCCCGACATCCTCATCATCGACGAGATCCTCGCCGTGGGCGACGAGTACTTCCAGAGCAAGTGTTTCCGCAAGATCCGGGAGTTCAGGGACAAGGGGAAGACCATCCTCTTCGTGTCCCACTCCATCAACTCCGTGCGCGGGCTCTGCCGCCGGGCCCTCTGGCTGGACGGCGGACGGGTCGTGGCCGACGGCGACAGCGTGGACGTCACCAACCGGTACCTCAACTTCCAGCGCCGCCGCATCGGCGAGCGCATGATCCTGGACGGGGCCGCCGTCGAGTACCTGCGGGAGGATCTTCCCGGCCCCGGCGAGACGGAAACGGCCGAGGCACCCGGGCCCGGGGCCCCCGCCCCCGGGGCGGCCGCCGAACCTCCGGCCGAGGCGCCGCGCGACACCCGCAGCGAGCCCCTCCCGGAGCCGCAACCCGCCCCGGAGGCGGCCCCTTCCCTTTCCACGTCCGGGACGGAGCGCGCGTCGGAACGGGCCGAAGGGCGGCCGGTGCCCTGCCCCCGCACGGGGACCCGGGAGGGCGAGATCTGGAAAGTGGAGTTCCTGGACGCCGAGGGGAAGGTCCGGACGGCTTTCGAACACGGGGAGCCCCTCGTCGTCCGCCTGCATTTCCGGTCGAACGGCCGGGTCCCCAACCCCAACATGGGGGTGTCCATCTGGCGCAACGACGGGATCCTGGCCTACGGCACCTCCTCCGCCAAGGACGGGGCCAGCCTCCCCGAACTCCCGCCGGAGGGGTACCTCGACTTCATTCTGGACGACTGCACCCTGATGAGCGGCGAGTACGAGGTTTCGGTAGCGATCTTCTGCCCGGACGACATCCACCCCTACGATTTTCACGATCGGCTCTACCCGCTGCAGGTCATGGCCTCCCGGCGGGACGAGGGCGTGCTCTGGACCCCCCACCGGTACCGCTACGTGCTGGACCGGGGCCGCCGGGTGATCGAGCACGTCGCCGGGCGCCACCCCGTGCCCGCCATGACCAACACCGCGACGGCCGCGAGCGGCCGCCTCGAGACCGAAGCCGGAGAACCCTGACATGGACGCCACCGACCTTCGCAAACTTCTCGAGTCCGTCGCCGGCGGCGGCACGGACGTCGAGGCGGCCCTCGACCGACTGCGCCACCTCCCCTTCGAGGACATCGGCTGTGCCCGCGTGGACCATCACCGGTCGCTCCGGAACGGTTTCCCCGAGGTGATCTTCGGCCGCGGCAAGTCCGCGGAGCAGGTGGAGGCCATCGCCGGGCGGATCCTGGACCGGTCGGCCAACCTCCTCGTGACCCACGCCGGACCGGGGGTTTACGAGCGGTTGACAGCCCGGTTCACCGGGCTGGAGTACCACCCCGACTCCCGCTGCATCACCCGGCAGACCGACTTCACGGACTACGGGGAGGGGGTCGTCCTCGTCATCACCGCCGGGACCGCCGACATCCCCGTGGCGGAGGAGGCCCGGCTCACGGCCAAGATCATGGGAAACCGGGTGGACTTCGTCACCGACGTGGGCGTGGCCGGCATCCACCGGCTTCTGGACGTCCGGGACAAGATCTTCGGCGCCCGCGCCATCGTGGCGGTGGCCGGGATGGAGGGGGCCCTCCCCAGCGTCGTCGGGGGCCTGGCCTCCTGCCCCGTGATCGCCGTCCCCACCAGCGTGGGCTACGGCGCTTCCTTCGGCGGGGTCGCCGCCCTCCTGGGCATGCTCAACTCCTGTGCGTCCAACGTGGTGGTGGTGAACATCGACAACGGCTTCGGCGCCGGTTACACCGCGGCCCTGATCAACCGGAGGAGAGCTGTTTAGGCGGCAGGGCTCGCTGGATGACTTTGGAGCGCGATGGGACGAAAAAAACCCAAAGGCCGACGGGTCTGACAAGTCCGACAGGTCAGACAAGTCAGACAAGTCAGACAGGTCAGACAGGTCAGACAGGTCCGAGCCGGCGCGACGGGCGTGAAGACGTGAACGGCAAGAAAAACCCCAAACCCGGTGAAAGACACTCAGCACCCGGCCTTCGCCCCGCAACCCTGGCCGCGGCGGCGACCCTCGGCGGGCTGGCGGTCTCCCTGGCGCTGGCGTACGCCAGTGACGGGGCCTACCACGACGACGACATCTGCCACTACCTTTTCGCCCGGGACGCCTGGACGGACCCCAACGCCCTGCTCCACTGGTGGGCCCGCCCCGGTTACAACTTCCCGGCCGCGCTGGCGGCCCGGTTCTTCGGGTTGGCGGGCTGCCGGATCCTGAGCGGCCTCATGACCGCCGCCGTCGCCTGGCTCGCCTGGCTGATCGCCCGTCGTCTCGTCGACGACCGGCGCGCGGCCGCCCTGGCGCCCGCCCTGGTGTGGCTCCAACCCCTTGCCCTGACCCTCAGTTTTACCACCCTGACCGAGACCCCCGCCGCCCTCTACCTCACGGCCGGGACCTGGCTCTTCCTGCGCGGGAACCGGGTCGCCGGGTGCGGGGTGCTGAGCCTCCTCTTCGTCACGCGCCTGGAAACCCTGGCCCTGGCGCCCCTGCCCCTGCTGCTCTTCGCCCTCGTGGACGCGGCGGAGCCGGCCGGGCGGGCGGGACGCCGACCCGGCAAGGGCCCGGCCACGGAATTTCCCCCGGGCGCGGCGTTTCCCCGGCCGGGGGCCCTCGTGCGCAGCCTGCTGGGAGCGCCCCGGAACTGGGCCTGCGGCGCCGTGCTGATGTGGGCGCCCGTGGCCTGGTGCCTGGCCTCCGCGGCACTGAGGCTCGACCCCGGCAGTTCCGTGCTCCACCTCTTCAGCCGCCCCTACTCCTCGGAGTACGGCAGCGGGCCCGCCTGGCATTTCCTCGGGGTGTGGCCCGAAGCCGCCTCCTACGGCCTCGCCGCACTGGCGGTGACGGGAGCCTTCGCCGCGGGCCGGCGGGGGCTGCTCGCCTCCATCCCGGCGGGCGCCTTTCTCGCCCTCCAGTCGCTCCTCTTCGCCCTGGGAATCTTCGCCTCCGGGGGCTACGCCCGTTTCATGGTGACCCTGGCCGGCCTCGTGGGCGCCCTGGCGTCCGCCGGTCTCGCCGCGGGCCTCGGCGCAGCCCCCGGCCGCGCCCGGGCGATCCTGGGACCGGCCGCGCTGGCGGCGCTGGTCGTCGCCACGGCCCTCGTCCGCCCCCTGGCCCACCCCGCGGCCCTGGTCGCGCTGGCGGCGCTGAGCCTGGCCTACGGTCTCTGGGCGGCTTGGGCGGCCCTGCCCTTCCGGAGGCGGCTGACCCGCGCCTTCACCGTCGCCTGCGCGGGGCTGGCCCTGTTTCAGTCAGCGCTCATGGTGCGCCCCCTCAACCTGGGGGACAGCCCCCTGAGCTCGCTGATCCGGGACGGGTCCCGGGTGGCGGTCACCCCCCGGCTTTCGGGCCGAGCCCTCCTCACCCAGCACGTGGCCGCCGTCTACATCCGGCGGAACGGAACGGTTTACGCCTACTCGAACCCGGACGCCCGGGCCCGGTGGGAAGCCGCCCCACCCGGCACCCTCTTCCTCTGGGACAACAAGTACTGTTACAAGAAACACACCGCCGCGGACCTGGAAGAATCCCGGGATCTCTGGAAGGCGCTGTACCGACAGGGGCGGGTCCTCTACACCGGACGCCGGGAGGGGTGGGCCGTCGTCCTCTTTGAGAAGCGGGGGCCGGGGAGCGCAGCGGGGCCTGAAGCCCCCCCCCTCGAAAGCTTCTCCACGCCCTGGCCCTGAACTCACTCCGCGCCGTAGGTCTTCTCCCCCGCCCGGACAGGGAAATCCAGGCGGTTCTCCTCGGGCGGTCGCGGGCAATTGTAGGTGTCGGCATAGTTGCAGAGGGGGTTGAAGGCGGTGTTGAAGTCCAGAACCAGGTCCTCCCCGGCGGGGTGTGGAACTTCCAGGAACCGCCCCGCGGGGTAGGTTCCCTTTCCCGTGGTGGCATCCCGGAAGGGGATGAAGAGGGTCTCCGTCCCCGGCCCTTCGGGCGACGTGGTGAAAGCGGTCAGGCGCTGCGCTTTCCCGCCGTGGAGAAAACGGATTTCGGCGTAGCGGAAGAACTCCTTCCGGAGATTCCGGCTGGTGAGGAGCGTCACGGTTTCGGGTCTTTCGAAGCGGACGAGCCGGGCCCTCACGGCGAACTCCGGGCGGTAGGGAAAGTAGGCGAGTCCCTTGAACGAGGTGACCGCCTCGCGATCCGGGTCGAAGCGGATGAGCACCAACCCGGACGGCGACGGGTAGGCCGCCACCGTCTGCCGCCCCACGGGGAACTCCTGTCCGGGGAGGATTTCCCCGGACCGGGTGCCCGGGGTTGCGCCCCGGGGCCGGGACGGGCCGTTCACGGCCGTCCAGGCCCAGCGCCCCTCGCTGAACCGGAGCCCGAAGAGGGCCCCCGGCGGGGCCTGTTCTCCCAGGGAGAACACGTCGGGGTACGTCCCGAGCCAGGCGGTTTCCCCGGGCGCCACCGACCGCCGGTCCGCGGCGGCCATGGGCGACGTGGGAGCGGAGCGGAACTCCGCGTCCTTCTTCGTGCGATCCGCCAGCACGGCTTTCCGCCGCTCGGCGGGCGACGGGGGCCCGTCCCCCGGGGCAAGCGAAGCCCCGAAGGCCACCAGGGCCGCCAACCCCAGGAAAACAGCGGAACCTGCCGGACGGCTGAACGTTCTTCGCATCGCAACCTCCCCGGCCGCCCTCACGGCTGCCGAGGGGCATTATACACCGTTCCCCGCCGGCCCGCCCCCCTTTCACCCCGTCTTCTCTGCTCCCGGCATCGGACGGTTGACTTCCGGGGCCGGTTGGTTGACAATTCCCGGGTGGTGTGACACGGGGGGGGGGCAGCCCCCCGGGCATGCCCCACGGACGGCCCGTTTTCGCACGGGATCATCGAAAGGAGCCACCCATGAGAGTGACGGGAATCCTCTTCGCCCTGGCCTTGTTCGCGTTCGCGCCAAGCCTCGCGCTCCCCCCGGACGACGACGCGAAACGGCCGGCGGGGCTGCAATCGCCCTACGTGCCGGACCTCTTCCACCACCAGTTCGCTCCCCCCGAAGCCGATCCGGTGAACGGGCCCGAGGCCGGGGAGCTGCAAGGGCTGATCCGGGACGGGAAACTTCGGCTGAGGCTGGAGGACGCGATCCGGCTGGCGGTTCGGAACAACCTGGATGTCCACCTTCAGCGCCTGGAGATCCGGGACCGCCACCAGGCGTACTACCAGTCCGAAGCCCCCTTCGAGCCCGTCTGGTCGCAGAATTTCGCCTACGCCCAGGACAAGGACCCCTCCCCCTCCACCGTCACCGGCATCTTCCACAACTGGACCCGGTCGATCTCCACGAACCAGGTCGTCTCCAAGTACTTCCCCACGGGCGCCACCCTCGCCGCCGACATCAGCTTCCAGCGCTTCGAGAGCAACCAGAACCAGGTCCTGTTCTCCCCCAGCTACATCGGCACCCTGACGTTCAGCTTCAACCAGCACCTTCTCCGCGGCCGGGGCCGCGAGGTGAACCGCGCTCCCGTTCTCATCGCCCGGAACGCCTGGAAGATCGCGGAGTCCGATTTCCGGCACAAGCTGGAACAGTTGGTCCTCGACGTGGAAAAGCAGTACTGGGACGTCCTCTACGCCCGGACCGACCTCGAGGTGAAGCAGGAGTCCCTGCGCCTGTCCGAAAAGACCCGGGACGACACCTTCGCCCAGGTCGAGGCCGGGACCCAGCCGGAACTCAACCTCTACAAGGCCAGGGCCGAGACGGCGCGACGCCTTCAGGAAGTCATCGCCGCCGAGACGACGCTGCGAAACCTCCAGCAGAAGCTCCTGGGCACCCTGACCCCGGCGGGCCCCCCGATCGTCGGACCGGCCCTGGCCGTGGAACTGGAAGCCCTGGACCCGCACATCGAGGAGGAACCCCTCTCCTTCGCCGAGGCCGCCGATCGCGCCGTGGAGCGACGGGGGGACGTCCGGAGAGCGAAGATCGGCCTGGAGAGTTCCGAGATCGCCCTCAAGCAGGCGAAGAACCGCCTGCTCCCCGCCCTCGATTTCAGTGCCTCCTACACCCAGCACGGCCTCAAGGGCGGCCTCAAGGACCTCCCGGGTGTCAACCCCGACCTGATCGCCGCCTTGAACAACGAGTTCTCCGGGAACGGGTGGGAGTCCCTCGGCCAGATGATGCGGGGGCGCTACAACGGCTTCGCCCTCCAGCTCTCCCTGGTGATCCCCATCGGGAACCTGGACGCCCGGGCCGCCTACGCCCGGGCCACCATCGACCGTGACTACCAGGGTGCGCTCCTCGACCAGGCCCGTCAGCAGGTCGTCCTCACCCTTCAGACGGTCTACAACAACCTGGAACGCGACCGCGGCCTGATCGCGGCGTCCCGCGAGGGGCGTGTCCAGGCGGAGAAAGATCTCGAGGGGGAGCAGGCGAAGTTCGAAGCCGGCGTGTCGGTGATCCGGGACCTGCTGGAGTCGCAGCGCAACCTCGCGCAGGCCCGCTCCCAGGAGGTGCTGGCCCGGATCGCCTACCGGAAGTCACTCCTCGACTATTACTTCGCCACCGCCCAGTTGCTGGACAAGCACGGCATCCAGGTGGCCCCTTCCCTGGAGCGTAACTGAGCCCGTTCACGCCGTAAAATCGATTGCTCCCTGCCGGGAAGTGTGATATAGACAAATTTCTGCCAGTGATTTGCGCGTGGCCAAGGTTCCGGGTTTGCACTCCAGACCGACGAGAGGGGGAAACGGGGGAACGTCGGGGGGGTGATGCATGAGCGGTTCAACGAGGATGAAGGGAGATAGAGGATGAAAAACGTTGTTCTTTTCTTCGGGTTCCTTGCGTTGCTCGTGCCCTTTTCCCCGGCCCAGGACCCGGCCGCGAACCAGGACGACCCTTTCAAGAACGTCCAGTCGGGCAATGCGGCGTGGGTGTCCGAGTGGCTCGAGAAGGACGGGAACCCCAACCTGGCCCTGCAGGACGGATCGACCATCCTCATGTTCACGGGGGTGGGCGGCAGCGTGGAGGTTGCCCGGGCGCTCCTCTCCAAGGGCGTCAAGGTCAACGCCGCCAACAAGGACGGCTTCACGGCCCTCATGTACGGCGCGGGGAACGGTCACGCCGACTTCGTGAAGCTCCTGGCGGAAAACGGCGCCGACCTGGAAGCCCGGAACCGGAACCAGTTCACCGCCCTGATCATCGCCGCCGCCAACGGCCAGGCGGGGGTTGTCCAGGTTCTCCTGGAAAAAGGCGCGAGGGCCGACGCGCGCACCAACATGGGGTGGACCGCCCTGATGTCCGCGGCCAACGACGGTTTCATCGAGGTGGTCAAGCTGCTCCTCGCCAAGGGGGCCAAGGTCGATACGCGGAGCAACGACGGGAAAACCGCCCTGATCCTGGCCGCCGCCAACGGCCAGACGGCCATGGTGGAATTCCTCCTCGCCAACGGGGCCGACCCCAAGGCCACGGACGACAACGGCAAGACCGCCCTCTCGCTGGCCACCGACATCGGGCACACGGAAGTCGTGAAGGTCCTGGAAGCCCATGGGAAGTAGGCTCTGTGGGGGGCTGTAGGGCTGTAGGCTGTAGGTCCGGAGGGGCTCCTATCGGTATCGGAATCGGTATCGGTATCGGTATCGGTATCGGTATCGCCATCGCCATCGCCATCGCCATCGCCATCGCCATCTCGTATTCGCCATCGCAGTCTCAATCGCAGTCGGGTCCGCCCTCGCCCTCTTCACTCAATACCCCGGATACCACATCTTCTTGTTCCTATTGAGATATGGATCGAAGGCAACACCGGGCTCCCGCCGCCTTCGGGGCGGGGTTACCCGTGCGACGCGGTGTTTTACCCCCGGGGGAGGCGGCAGGTACGGAGAGGTCGTTGTCGGTTGCGGTTGCGGTTGCGATACCGATGGCGATTGCGATGGCGATACCGATGGCGATACCGATGGCGATACCGATGGCGATGGCGATTGCGATGGCGATGGCAACTGCGATTGCGACCCCGATACCGATACCGATGAGAAGACCTCCGCCCTACAGCCTATAGCCTATAGCCTACAGCCTACTCGTAATGCAGACACTCGATGGGGTCGAGGCGCGCCGCCCGGGTGGCGGGCCACACGCCGAACGCCAGCCCGATGAGGACGGACAGGACCAGTGCGGTGGTGACCGCCCAGAGGGGGATCACCGCCGGGATCGCCGGGAAGAGCGCACTGATGAGCATCCCGAGCGTGGTGGCCGCCAGGATCCCCGCCAGCCCCCCCATCCCCGTCAGGGTCATGGCCTCGATGAGGAACTGGATGGTGATGTCCTTCCGACGGGCCCCGATGGCCTTCCGCACCCCGATTTCCCGCGTCCGCTCCTTCACCGAGACCAGGAGGATGTTCATCACCCCGATCCCGCCCACCATCAGGCCTACGGCGGAGATGGCGATGGTCACCAACCCGACGCCGGCGGTGATGTTGTCGAACTGGGAGATGATGGACTCGGAGGTGGACATGGAGAAGTCGTTCTCGTCCGCCGCCTTGAGCTTACGCTCGGAGCGGAGGACCTGCTCCGACTGGTCGAGGGCTTTCTGGAGCATCCCCTCTTTCGCCTTGATGACCAGCATCACCCAGTCGTCCTGGGGGGAAACCCGCTGCAGCGTCTTGAAGGGGAAGTAGATCATGTTGTCTTCCTCGTTCTCGCCGAAGAAGGTGGTCTTCTGCTTCGCCGCCACGCCCACCACGATGAAGGCCTTGCCGGCGATCAGGACCTCCTTCCCCACCGGGGTGGAGAAGGGGAAAAGGGCCTTGGCCACCTCGGGCCCCAGGACACAGTTCTGGATCCGGTGGTCGTCGTCGGCTTCGTTGAGGGGGCGCCCAAGGGCGATCTCGATGCTGGTGGTGTCGAAGTACCCCGGGGAGACCCCGCGGAACTCCCCGTCCTTGTACTCGTTCCCCTGGTACTTGACGGGGCCGCTGAAATTGCGCGGGATGAGGAAATAGCCCACGGAGTCCACGGCGGGGCAGCGGCGGCGTATGGTTTCCCCGAATTCCACCCGGAGGGGCTTGCGCTGCCACTCGCGGCGGGACGGGGGCCCGGTGCGGATGCCGGTCTCGAGGTGGAAGGCGTAAATGTTGCTGGTGCCGTACTGCTCGATCATCTTGACCAGGTTCCCCCGCATCCCGGTCAGGATGGAGGCCACCAGGACCACGGTCACGATCCCGATGAAGACGCCCAGGACCGTCAGGAAGGACCGGAACTTGTGGGAACGGATGGTCTGGAAGGCCTGGCTGACGTTTTCGAGCCAGATGCGTCGGCGTTGGGCAGGGGTCATCATCATGGGCGGTCACCTCTCAGGTTTCGTACGACAAGGCCCGGATGGGGTCCAGCTTGGAGGCCTTGGCGGCGGGGTACAACCCCGCCAGGATCCCGATCCCGCCCGACACCGTCAGGGCCAGGATGATGTAGCCGCTGGTGATGCTCAACGCGAATCCCAGGGCCGCCGTCATGGCCGCGCAGAGGGTCCAGGCGCCCAGGATGCCGAGGCCGCCCCCGCACATGCCCAGGATCCCCGCCTCCAGGAGGAACTGGAGGAGCACGTCGCGCCGCCTCGCCCCGATGGCTTTCCGGATGCCGATCTCCCGGGTCCGCTCGGTGACGGAGACCAGCATGATGTTCATGATGACGATCCCCCCCACCAGGAGGGCGATGAGGGTCACAGGGGTGACCACCATGGCCACCACCCCGGCGAAGCCCTCCACCTGCTGGTTGATCTCGTCGGTGGACATGATGTCGAAGTCGTCGGCGCGGGTGAACGCGAGGTGGCGCTTGGCCCGGAGGATCCGGCGCACCTCCTCCTGGCAGTCCTCGAAGTTCTCGGGCGTCGTCTTGACGCGCAGGGTCAGCCCGCGCCGCAGGCCGAAGATCTTCTGGAACACCGTGTAGGGGATGTACATCAGGTTGTCCATGTTCATCCCGAGGAAACTCCCCCGCTTCGTGAGCACCCCGACAATGGTGAACTCCACTTCCCTCACCTTCAGGGTCTTCCCGATGGGGTCCACGTTCTGGAAGAACTCGTTGACCAGGTTCCACCCCACCACGCAGACGGGGCGTGCGCGTTCCACCTCGAACGGCTGGAAGAACCGCCCCGCCTCGACCGAGATATTGCTGATCTCGTGGATGTTGGCCGTGGCCCCGATGAAACGGACATCCCAGAGGTCCTTGCCCTTGAGGTGTATGCTGGCGCTGGTGCCCGTGTCCACGGCCACCGCCTTGGCCAGCCTCGACTTCCGGAGGACCTCCTCGTAGTCGCTCCCCAGGATGTCCCGGTGGGTTCGCATGCGGCGCTCCCACTCCTCCCGGCTCATGTTCATCCCCGCCACCTTCGCGACGATGAAGGAGTGACTCCCCAGGATGCTGGTGATGTTCTCGGTGACGTAGAGTTCCATGCCGCTGATGAACGCCCCGACCACCACCACCGACGCCACCCCGATGATGATGCCGATGAGGGTGAGGAAGGACCGGAGCTTGTTGCTGAAGATGGAGAAGAGGGCGATTTTCAGCGCCTCCCAGAAGACGGGGAAGGCGCTGAGGACCGGGACCCGGTGGAACCGACGCACGCGCCCGTTGGGGATGACCATGTCCGTGGATGCCATGAACGCTCCTTCACCCGATTCAAGCGCTTTATACGGCGGAGGGGGGAAGAATGTTCCAGAAGCCTGAAGGCTGTGGGCTGAAGGCCGCAGGACGGGAAAGGAGACCGGAGCCAGGGAGCGGGGAGAGAAGCGGGAAGGGCCGCTGAAGCAGGGGTGTCCGACTTGTCCGACTTGTCGGACTTGTCGGACTTGTCAGACTTGTCAGACTCGTCGGACTCCCTTCTCCTGTCTTCTGGATTCTCTCCCCCCTTTAGTGCTACCCTGTCGGCCGGAGAGAGCCATGGGTAACGCGAAACGCACAGCAGAGCCCGACTGTCCTCAGCCAGCCCCTCTGAGAAGGCCGGGCGCCCGCTCTGCCCTCCCTTCCGTGGACCGGCTCAACGGCTGGGAAAAGACCGGGCTGGTCCTGGTCCTGCTGGTCAGCCTCGCTTTCGGGGCGCTCACCGTACTCCGGTCCGCTTACCTGAAAACCCGCCGCACCGACGCCGACGTCTACTTCCGGGCCGCCTGGGCCGTGCGCGCCGGGGACAACCCCTACCTCGTGAAGGACACCAACAGCTGGCACTATCACTACCCGCCGCTGATGGCCATCCTCCTGGCGCCCCTGGCGGTCCCCCCCGACGCCGCCGGCGCCACCCGCGCGGACGGCTGGGTCACCTACCCGGTGGCGGTGGCGGTCTGGTACGCTCTCGGCCTGGCGGCCCTGGTTTTCGCCCTCCACCTGGCCGCCAGGGGTCTCGAGCGGGCATGGGGGGTCCCGCGCCTGCACGACCCGCCGCCCTCCGGCCGGCCCTGGTGGCGGCTGCGGCTCTTCCCCCTGCTGGCGTGCGTCGTGCCGGTCGGCTTCAGCCTGGTCCGGGGGCAGCCCAACACCCTCCTGCTGCTGGGCATGGCGGGTTTCGCCGCCGGCTGGCTCTCGGGGCGTTTCGCGTGGGCGGGCCTCTGGCTGGGGCTGGGCGCCTGCGTCAAGCCCTACCTGGGGGCCGTGCTCCTGGCCGCGCTCTGGAAACGCCGGTGGCGAGCGGCGGGCGGTTTCCTGGCGGGGCTGGCCCTGGGGCTGGTCGTGATTCCCGCCGTGCTGGTGGGTCCTTCCCGAGCCGTCGAGCTGACCCGCGACTTCTACGAACTTCGCCTGAAGGGGCTGCTCACCGGGGAGATGGTCCCCGAGATCCGCCTCGAGCTGGACGTGGTCCCCGGCAACTTCCCCTCCTACGGGGTGTCGCTGTTCAAGGCGCTCCACCCCGACCCCGCCGCCCGCCCGCCGGTGATGCCGGACGGCTACCGGTGGTTCGGCGCCGCCCTGGCGGCGGCCCTCGCCGTCACGACCCTGTGGGCCTGGGGGTGGCGGGAACCGCCCGGCGGCCCCCGCCCGGCGCGCGACCTGCTGGCGATCGGCGCCCTGCTCGCCGTCGCGGTCCCGGCCATGCCCACCTGCAAGCCACACTACTACGCCCTGGCCCTCCCCCTGGTGACCGGTCTGATCGCCTGGGCGTGGGAGCGCCGGGGCGCGCCCCGCACCGGTCCCGGGCTGAACCTCCTCCTCCTGTGCTACGCCGTGGTCATGGCGGTGGAACAGCTCCCGGGCCTGAAGTTCCTCCGGGAATTCGGGGTCCTCCCGCTGGCCACCCTCGCCCTCTGGGCCGCCGCCCTGAAACTGCTCCTCGAAACCCCTCCGCAACCGTCTCGAGAACCTCTCCCCGCCATCGAATCTCAAACCTCGGAAAACTAAAAATCGCGGAGCATGATATGATAGTTGCAGAGTAATGAGGGAGGTTCTTGTGGAATTCACTCGAATCACTGTCAACCCTGGCCAGATGGGAGGGGTACCCTGTATCCGGGGGCTCAGGATTCCTGTCGCCACGGTAGTTGGGATGGTAGCGGATGCAATGACCTCTGAAGAGATTCTTGCAGCCTATCCTGACCTTCAGATCGAGGATATTCAGGAAGCCCTTCACTTTGCATCCATGGCGGTTGCGGAGAAGGCGATTCCCGTTCTGGCCACCTCATGAGATTCCTGATAGACAATGCGCTGTCTCCCCGCCTGGCCCTGTTGTTGAGTGAAGCTGGGCACGATTCCGTACATGTCCGGGATCTGAACCTTCAGAACTCTGCAGACCAGACCATCTTCGACCTGGCCGCACTGGAAGGACGGATTCTTGTTTCAGCTGATACCGATTTCGGTACCATTCTCGCCGTATTGAGATCGACAATGCCTTCGATCATCCTCTTTCGACGAGAATCCGATCGACGGCCAGAGAATCAACTGGCCCTTCTTACCCGCAACCTGCCTTCGATCACTGAACACTTGGTCAAAGGGAGCATCGTGGTGCTTGAAGAGAAGCGAATACGGATTCGGTCCCTCCCTCTCTGACCCATTGGCGTCACTTTCAACTCACCTGCCTTCCATACGAACTCTTTTCTCCAAAGGTGGGAATCCCGGGCCGTTCGTGGTATGATCCGCCCTTGTGCGTTCGTGTGGTTCGTGTGGTTCGGGGTTCCGAACCGTCCCCTACAGGAAATCAGCGTTGAACGTCCGCCCCAAGACCAAGTCCGCCCACCGCCTCCGCCTCCTGCTCAGCTACCTGCGCCGGAAGACGGTTTGCCCCGGCCTGCCCCTGTGGGCCGCCATCTCCAGCACGTCCCGCTGCAACCTGCGCTGCCCCATGTGCCCCCGGGCCATCTCCGAGTTCGGCAACCGGGACATCGACTTTGACCTCTTCACGAAGATCGTGGACGAGGGCGCCCCATACTTCGAGTGCGTCATCCCCTACGGCGGCGGCGAGCCGCTGCTCAACCCGCGGATCTTCGAGATGGTCCGCTACTGCCGCGAAAAGCGGATCTACACCCTCCTCTCCACCAACGCCACCCTGCTGGACGCCGACCGCACCGAGGCTCTGCTGGACAGCGGCCTGGACTACCTCATCATCGCCTTCGACGGGACGACCCCCGAGGTGTACGAGCAGTACCGGGTCGGGGCCGACTTCGCCAAGGTCCGCGCCAACATCCTCCACTTCCTGAAGCGGAAGGTGGAGCGGAAGAGCCGGACGGGGGTGGCCCTCCAGATGGTCCGCCTGCCGGCCAACCGCCACCAGGTGGCGGATTACCGGAGGATGTGGCGCCTCCCCGGCGTGGACGCCGTCCGGATCAAGGAGGACGAGATCTGCGTGGAGGGCGTCGGCCTCGAGGAGCGCAAGCACCAGCCGGCCAAGCGCAAGAACCCCTGCTACTTCCTCTGGCAGGGCCCGGTCTACATCGAGGAGAATGGCGACGTCTTCCCGTGCTGCCACGCCTGGACCGCCCAGCCTGTCGGCAACGTGGCCAAGAAGCCCCTGGCCGAGATCTGGAACAACGAGACGATGCAGGCCATGCGCCGGGCCCACCTCGAGGGGCGCCCGGAGGCCTTCCCCGAGTGCGCGAACTGCCTGGCGCCCCGGCCGCGCTTCCCCCTCATCGTGGGGAGCTACCTGGCCAGCGCCCTGCACGTGCGCAAGCTCATCCCCGTCATGGAGCGCCTCTCCCTGCGCTACGGCATCTCCCTCTTCGAGGACCGGCGATGAAGGCGCGGCCCCGCCCCGGAAAGCGCGTCGTGCTGGTTTACCCGTCCACGGGGCAGGACGTCTACGGCATCAACACCGGGCTGCCCCTGGGGCTGATGATGGTGGGGACGGTCCTCAAGCAGAAGGGCTACGACCCCGTCATCGTGGACCAGCGCACGGAGGCCGATTTCGAGGGGGCCGTCCGGCGGGAACTGGCGGGTGGCGATGTCCTCTTCCTGGGCGTCTCCAGCATGACCGGCTTCCAGATCCGCGGGGGGCTGACGGCGGCCCGGCTGGCCCGGGAGCGCGACCCGGACCTGCCCGTGGTCTGGGGAGGCGTGCACCCCAGCCTCGTCCCCGAGGGGACCGTGCGGCACCCCCTGGTGGACGCCGTGTGCGCCGGCGAGGGCGAGGAGACCGTCGCCGACCTCGCCGATGCCTTGGCCGCGGGACGTTCCCTCGAGGGCACCCCCGGCGTCTGGGTGAAGGCGGGGGACGGGGTGAGCGCCGGCCCCGAACGCCCCCTGATCGCCGACCTGGACACCCTCCCCCCGGTGGACTACGACCTGGTGGACGCCGCCCGGTACCGCACCATCGGCCACATCCTGCGGGAGCCCCAGCTCCAGTTCGTCACCTCCCGCGGCTGCACCCACCGCTGCGGCTTCTGCTACAACCTTCTCTTCAACAGGGGGAAGTACCGGGCCCAAAGCGCGGGGCGCGTCCACGCCGAACTGAAGCGCATCGCGGAGCGCTTCGGGGTCCGCTCCCTCTTCCTCTACGACGACTACTTCTTCGCCGACCGCCGGCGTGTGCTGGACATCCTGGACCAACTGGAAGCGGGCGACGAGAAGTTCCTCTTCGAGGTGAGCTGCCGGGTGGACTTTCTGGACCGAGCCGACGAGGCCCTCCTCCGCCGCTTGCGCACCAACGGCTTCCAGGAACTGCTCGTCGGCGTGGAGTCGGGCAACGACGAGGTCCTCCGCGTGATCGGCAAGCGCTTCACCGTGGCGGAGGTGGAGCGGGCCAACCGCAAGATCGGCCCCGCGGGGCTCAACGTCAAGTACAGCTTCATGGCCGGCTTCCCCGGCGAGACCGACGACCAGCTGTTCGACACCGTGGACCTCATGCGGCGCCTCCTCCGCGACAACCCCAACGTCAGCACCACCCCCCTCTCCATCTACACCCCCTACCCCGGCACGCCCCTCTTCGACCTCTGCCTGGAGAAAGGGCTCTCCAACTTCCCTTCCACCCTCGACGAGTGGGCCGACTACGACTGGGTCGAGGCCCGCCACTCCTTCCTGGACAAGCGCCGGATCAAGCACCTCAACCGCCTGAACGTCATGAGCCGCTTCTTCGACCGCAAGGCCTTCGAGCGCTTCGGCGGCCGATGGATGCGCCTCCCCGTCATGGCCTTCTACGGCCTCTACCACGCCCTCATCGCGTGGCGGCTCAAGCACCGCCGCCTCGGCTTCATGCCCGAGGTGGCCCTGGTCAACCGCCTCCAGCGCGCCTACGTGAACCGGCTGCACCGGAAGATGCTGGGAAGAGGGGTTTAGGCTGTAGGGGTTTAGGCTGTAGGTCCGGAGGGATTCCCGTCGGGGTCGGTATCGGTATCGGTATCGGTATCGCAGTCGCAATCGCAGTCGCAATCGTAGTCGCAATCGCAGTCGCAGTCGCAGTCGCAATCGCAGTCGCAATCGCAGTCGCAGTCGCACTCGCAATCCCAGTCGCAATCCCAGTCGCAAGCGCACTCGCAATCGCACTCGCAATCGCAGCCGCAGTCGCAATCGCACTCGCAAGCGCAGCCGAACTCGCACTCGCATTCGCGCTCGCAGCCGGGATCGGCGGCCCCCTTGGCGACGGCAGCCCGCAGCCCTCGATCTTCTCCCTTCCCTGAGGAGTGCGGCGCGAAGGCTGCCGGAGCGCCGCTTTGATCGCGCCGCGCAGGCCGCCGGAGCGGCGCGGCCCCAGCGAAACCGGCGCTTCTTCCGGAAGATCGAACTCAGGCACAAGGCGGAGGGTGCCGAACCTCTCGCAGGCATGAAGGCGCCGCGCTGAACCGGGGCGCGAAGGGACAAAGGGACCCAAAGGGCCCAAGGGACCAAAGGGACAGGCCGAGCCGACGCGGCAGAGGACACTGACGGGGCATGCGACACAACCCGAAACGTGAAGGATTACCGCGGCACCCGGCTCCCCGTCATCACCCCGGCGGAATTTCTGCTGGAGGCGGAGTGACGAAGAGAGGGTGTGCCTGAACACCCGCCTTGCCACCGCCACCCGGGGCGAGGGGTTTACGGTGCTTCCCGGTGGGTTATAGGCTGTAGGCTGTGGGCTGTAGGCTGTAGGTCCGGAGGGGGTCCCGTCGGGGTTGGAATCGGTATCGGTATCGCCGTCGCAGCCGGCATCGCCGATGCGGCATCGGTTTCGCGTCCGGCGGCGTGTCTGGAGTGGCCGCGCGCCGCCGACTCCGGATCAGGAGATGCCCTCCCGGTCACCCGCACTCTCCGTTATCAGTCTTGACAGCACAAATCTTTCTGACTAGAATAGTCATCAGAGATGCGCCAGAGAGGAGAGGGCATGGCAACCACGACGATCACGCACCTGAAAGCCACGCTCAGCGAGCAACTGGACCGGGTCAAGGCCGGCGAGGAACTGGTCATCACGGAGCGGGGCCGCCCCGTCGCCCGGATCCTCCCCATGGCGCCCGGACGGTACCCGGACGACCGGTCTTCCGAACTGGTCCGGCAGGGCCTGGCCAGAGCCCCGAAAAGCGCCCTGGACCCGTGCTTCCTTTCCCCCCAGCCCGTGGCCGACCCTCGCGGGGCCCTTCTCGGGGCCCTGGAGGAAGAGCGGGGCGAACGATGAAATTCTGGGACACCTCCGCGCTCATCCCCCTGCTGACCGAGCAGGCGGATTCCCCCCGGGCACGGGAAATCCTGTCGGTCGATCCAGGGTTGGTGGTCTGGTGGGGCAGCCAGGTGGAAATCGCCTCCGCCTTCTCCCGCCTGAACCGGGAAGGCGTCTTCGACGAGACCGTCCGCTCCCGGCTGGAATCCTCCGCGGACCGGCTCCTTTCCGCCGCACTCGAGATCCTGCCGACCACCACGCTTCGCCGAACCGCCTGCACGCTGTTCCGGCGTCACCCCCTCCGGGCCGCGGACGCCCTCCAACTCGCAGCGGCGCTGGTGTGGTCCGACCACCGCCCCTTCGACCGGGAACTGGTGTGCCTGGACACCCGCCTCGCCGCCGCGGCCCGGGGCGAAGGGTTCACGGTGCTTCCCGGTGGGTTATAGGCTGTAGGCTGTGGGCTGTAGGTCCGGAGGGGTTCCCGTCGGGGTCGAAAGGGGACTTGCATCCAGGACACACCGGACAAGGAAACCCGGCGGGAATGATCAGCAGACCGTCACCTCTTCCCGGGGTCATGCCGCCCGAAACCAACCCATCTCTTGACATGCGGAGGTGTGCCTTGTTGTTCCTTCGTCATCATCGATCCGGTCCGGGGATCTTCTCCTTTCGGATCTGGCTCGCCGTCCTCTTCGCGGCCGTTTTCTTCCCGGGCCTTGCCCGACCGTCGGACCCTGCAATACCCGGTCCAGGGTCCGGCCTGCTCTTCGGGGAGAATTACCTTTTCCGGATCACCGCCCCCGACGGCTGGGTCCTGGACAACCAGTCCGGCAGGACGATGGGCCTGGATGCCGTCTTCTATCCCAAAGGCGAATCCTGGGAGAAAACGGAGATCCGGATGTACGTCCAGGTCTGGCAAAAAGAGGGCAAGGGCCTGAAGGAAATCGTCGAGGAGGACATCCGCAATTACCGGAAAACCTTCCCCGCGCTGAAGGTCGGCGACGAGGAGCCGATCCGGCTCACATCGGGGAAAGCGGCCCTGGTGAAGCAATTCGTGGGCGGAAACGACGGCGCGGTCGAGAGCGTTGCCTGGTTTGATGAAAAGCGGGTCGTCGTGGCCCTGGTCCTGTCAGCGAAAAGCGTCCCCTTCTTCGACGCCGCCCGGCCGGATTTCGTCAAGCTCGTCCTTTCTTACGACTACCTCGGGGAGGCCGCCGTGGACACCCAGGGCCCCGACGCGAAAGAGGACCCCGCCACGGGAAAAACAGAAAGGGGGCAGGATGCACCCGCCGACGCGAAGGTGGAGAAGAAGAACAAGCCCCGACGGAAGATCATTTCCCACGAGGACCTGGTCGAGCTGCTCGAGGTCCGCCAGTGGGAAGTCCCGATGCCGAAGGATACCCGCTACCATTGGAGTTTCAACGTCATCCCCTTCCGGAAATACCAGGTAGTGGAGCAAGGAAGGGACGAGTGGATGGACAGGACGCGGCGGGCCCGGATCACCTTCATGCCGGCCGAGGGATCACACAGCGTCTACCGTTTCTGGTTGAAACAGGACAACGGAACCTCCAGCGGGATGGTCCGCCTGGACGTCTGCAACGACAACATGAACCTCCGGCTGGAATGCGATTCGGGCCAGTACGGTCTCGAGTGGTTCGACGAGCCGAAGCGGATCGATGACGGCAAGCGCTACGTCCTCGGTGAAATTACCGAGGATTCGGGCCCTTGTCGCCATAAGCTGATCGTCCTTTCCTTCGATCTCTTCCGCCTCGAGGACATGCAGGAGGCGTCACAACCCGCTCCTCCGGCCAGGGGGGCCCGCTGAGAGAGACGTCATGCTCTCCAGAAACAACAGGCAGAGTGTCCCAAGCCCCGCCGGGGGCGTCCCCTTTCACACCAGCGCGGCCAGGAAGCGGTCGAGGGAGAGGCGGCGGACCCCCTGCTGCTCGAGGTCGAGGCCGGTTTTCGGGCAGACCTGGAATGCGTGGGGAATGGCCAGACATTGCTTGAAGTAAAGAAGGTTGCGCGACGGGGCCTCGTCCGACGCTTTCACCTCAACGGCGATCCACGGCTTCCCGTCGGCGGTGAGCAGAAAATCCACTTCCCGTCCCGTCTGGTCACGGAGGAAATGCAGCCGGACATCGTATCCTTCGCTCTCCTGCAGGCATGTACTGAACTTCGATAGGTGGACCGCCACCAGGTTCTCCAGCCGGTGTCCGGGGTCGGAAATCTCCGACCAGTCCCACAGGTAAAGCTTCTTCGCCTTCCGGACCGCCGCCACCTGCCGTGTCTGGTACGGCGAGACCCGGAAGCAGTGGTAAAGGTTTTCGAAAACCTCCACCCAATGCGAAACGGTCCGGAAGTTGACCTGGAGGTCTTCCGCCAGCGAATTCAGCGAGAGGACCGAGCCGGCCCGGGGCGGCAGCAGGTCCGCCAGCAGGGCCAGGGAACCGAGGTCCCGGATCCGGGTCAGGTCCCGGATGTCTTCCTGGAAGAACCGCTCCAGCCGCTCCCGGTTCCACCGACGCCAGAAACGGTCCTCTCCCCGGAGGAAGGGTTCGGGAAACCCGCCGAACTTCAGCAACTCTCCCAGTTCCCCGTGTTCACTCGATTCACCCCCGATCGTCAACGGTTGCCCCGGGATGCCGGAAAACCGCTTCCCGGAGAGTTCGGCCACGGAAAAGGGGAACAGGGTATGGTAGTGGTACCGGCCCTGCAGGGAATCGCCACCCTTTCGATAGACGTTCAGGCGGGCGCTCCCCGTCAGGAGGAACCGCCGTTCAGGCCCCGCCGTGTCGAACTCACCCTTGAGCCAGTTTTTCCACTTCGGGTACTTGTGGTACTCGTCCAGGACGATGAGCCGGGCCTCCCCCGGCCAGACGCACCGAAGGGCATTCCGGCGGTCCGCGAGGCGGTCCCAGTTGTAAAAGGCAACGGAGGAGAACCGGCCTCCGACCACGTCTCGGGCGAACACCGTCTTGCCGACCTGCCGAGGCCCACCAACGAAAACCATCTTGTCCGATAGATCAGACAAAACATCACAAAGGAGATATCGCGGCTTCAGGTTCATGGGTCAATTGTATATCACTACAAAATACTGTCAAGTGTTTTGTATGAACATGCAAAATACAGGCATCGACGTGGTCCGCCGAGTTGGTCCGACGGGGCGTGGCCCGGGCACCGAAATTCGACCTGGACCCATGCTTCTCCCCCCCCCAACCCGTGAGCGACGCGCGCGGCGACCTCCTCTGGGCCCTGGAGTGGGCCGACCACGCCCCGACGGACGGGAGCAGGTGTCCTGGACTCCCGTCTCGCCGCCGTCGGCCGGGAGCGGAAGCTGCGGCTGATGCGGTCCTCCTCAAGATCAACTCCCGCAACGAGCGGGTCTGCGTCACCCCGGTCCGCGACCCCGCCGGGAACCTCCTCGGCTACTTCGAACGGTTCGAAGGGAACTTCACCCAGGAGGTCCTCCGTCAGGGCGTTCTCGGAAAGGACCGAGCCGGCCCGGGGCGGCAGCAGGTCCGCCAGGAGCGCCAAAGAACCGGGGCCCTCGGTCGGATCAGTCGGACCGGTCCGATCCGTCCGATGAGTCCGATCTCAATCCCGCAGTCATTCTGTGTTATCATGGCGGAAGACCGGCTGGAGGTACGGCATGGAATACGACAAGGACAAGGTCGACGAGTGCGCGCTGGCTATGCTTTACCTCACGCTTCACGACGAGTTCCGGGCCTGGAAGAGGTTCGACTTCCACGTCATGGACCGCCTCCATGAGAAGGGTTTCATCGAAAACCCCCGGAACAAGACCCAATCGGTGGTCTTCACAGTGGAAGGCCTGGAGAGCGCGAAAACTCTGTTTGAAAAATTCTTTGCCAAGGAGCAATAACCCATGAAGAAACGCTTGCGCAAAAAGTTGAGGGTGGGCGAGTTCCAGGAGTTCGGCTTCCGGGTGAGCCTGAAGTTCAAGGACGAAATCCCCCCGGCCGAGTTCGAGGATTTCCTGGTGGCTTTCCTCAACGAGGCCGTGGAAGCCAACAACCTCCTCTACGTGGAGGGCGGCATGGGCGAGCAGTGGGCCTGCTTCCTGATCTCCGACACCGCCCGGACACCCATCACCGACGCCCAGCGCGACGCGGTGCAGCAGTGGGCCCAGGCCAACGCCCTGGTCGCCGCCTGTGAACTCGGGCCCCTGGTGGACGCCTGGTACGGCAAGTGGGCCTAGACGGTCGCACCCGCGTCACCACCTTCCTGGCCACGGCACTTCTGCTGGCTTCAACCGGGTTATTGCCGGCGGAGACCCCTCCGGCACCGTCCGTACCGTCGGCCGGGAGCCTCTCCGACCTGGCGGGGCGGGCCGAGGCGGATTACCCCTACCTCCTGAATCTGTACCGGGAACTCCACGCTGCGCCCGAACTGTCCGGGCAGGAGGTGAAGACGGCCGCCCGGATGGCCTCCGAACTGGAGACGGCCGGTTTCGCGGTGACCCGGGGCGTGGGCGGGCACGGCGTCGTGGGCGTCCTGCGCAACGGCGAAGGCCCCGTCCTGATGCTGAGAACCGACATGGACGCCCTCCCGGTGCCCGACGAGACGGGGCTCCCCTTCGCCAGCGCCGTCAAGGCCAGGGACGACGCCGGGCGGGACGTGTGCGTCAACCACGCCTGCGGCCACGACCTCCACATGACGGTGTTCGTCGGTACCGCCCGGGCCCTGTCGGGGCTTCGGGACCGGTGGAAGGGCACGCTGCTCCTGGTGGCCCAGCCCGCCGAGGAAGTGGGCCGGGGGGCCCGGGCGATGCTGGGCGCCGGTCTCTTCACCCGCTTCCCCCGCCCGGACGCCGCCCTGGCCCTGCACGTGTGCCCGGAAAGCCCCGTGGGGACGGTGTCGGTGGCGGGCGGTTACGTCTTCGCCGGAGTGGACTCGGCGGACGTCCGCCTCTTCGGCCGGGGCGGTCACGGCGCCGCCCCGCACACCGCCGTCGATCCCGTTGTCCTGGCCGCCCAGGTGGTCCTCGCGTTCCAGACCGTCGTCAGCCGTGAGCGGGACCCCGTGGAACCGGTGGTCCTCACCGTAGGTTCCATCCAGGGCGGCACCGCCCACAACATCATCCCCGACGAGGTGCTGCTCCGGCTGACCCTGCGCACCTACGCCCCCGAGGCCCGCACCCGGGCCATGGAGTCCATCCGCAGGATCTGCAGGGGGATCGCGCTGGCGGGCGGGGTCCCCGACGACCGGCTCCCCCGGGTGATTTTCCTTGACAACACCCTCCCCTCCCTCCACAACGACCCCGCCCTGGTGCGCCGCGTGGTGAAGGCGTTCCTGGGCGCCTTCGGCCCGGACGCCATCCGGCCCCAGAAACCCGAGATGATCGGGGAAGACTTCGCCTTCTACGGTAGAACCGAGCCGCCGGTCCCCATCTGCATGTTCCGACTCGGCACCGCAACGGCGACCGTCCCGCCCCCGGGGGCGTCGGGGCCGCCGCCCGGCCTGCACTCCCCCCGTTTCAGGCCCGACCCTTCCGCCATCCGCACCGGGGTGACGGCCATGACCGCCGCCGCTTTGGAGGTCCTGGGACCGGGGGCGGGGAAACCACGGATGAACGCGGATGGACACGGATCGGGAAAAAGCGGATTTTGATCCGCCGACCGCTGCATGCGCCCGGAGGCGCCGGCGAAACACGCTCCCCGGCCGGCGTGTCCAAGGCGACCTTCCCTATGGCGCCGCCCCCGGATCGGGGGACTTTCTCATCAGCAGCGGAAGATCCCCGGAGGAGATGCCGTGACAACCTTCCTGATCATCCTGGTCGTGGTGATCGCCCTCTTCCTGGCCTGGGCCTTCTGCCGGGGATCGGGCGGGCCGCCGCCCCCCCCGGGCGGCGGCGGGGGCGGCAACGACCTGGGCATGGACCTCCCCACCTGGGTGGCCATGGAGGAGAACCTCTACGACGACTGAAGAATTCGTAGACGTGACGACACCTTCCAACACGGCATGATGCGGGGCATCCGTTGGCCCCGCCGCCTTCGGGGCGGGGGAATTCCGCGGACGGGAACGGAATTCCCGGGGCGTCGATCCGCTTGCCCCGGGCTGAAACGCCCCCGCGCGTACCGCCGTGCATTTTCGTGATTCTTTTTCTGATTGATCCCGGTTGGGTTGAAGGAGATTTTCGGGCTTGTCATACGTATTCCCGTGAGATATTATACGTATTGGAGGCAAGCATGTTGACCAAGCTCACGCTCAGCCTTGATGACACCGTAATAGCCAAGGCCAAGGAATACGCGAGGAGAAGGAAAAAGAGCCTCTCGCGAGTGATCGAGGACTTCCTGAGGGTCTCGGTGTCGGCGGATTCACCCTCGGCGGGAACCACCCCGATCGTTGCCGAGTTGTCAGGCGTAATCTCCCGGGAATCCGCCGACGCGGGCGAACGAGACTACTCCGACCATCTCGTGCGGAAATACCGATGACTCCCCACTTATTCGTCGATACCGACGTGGTGCTGGACCTCCTGGCCCGCCGGGAGCCTTTCTACCCAGCCGCCGCCCGGCTGTTTTCCCAGGCGGAACGGGGTCTGCTTCATCTGTCCGTTTCCGCGCTCTGCTTCTCCCACCTGTTCTACATCCTGCGGAAGGAACTCTCCGCCCCCGGTGCGCTGGAGGTCCTCCGCAAGCTCCTGAGGCTGGTTTCCATCCTCCCGGTGGACGAGGGGGTGATCCGGAAGGCCCTCGAGGGAGACTTCGCCGATTTCGAGGACGCCATCCAGCACGAGACGGCCCTGGCGGGCGGCGCGGAGCGGATCGTCACCCGGAACGTGAAGGGCTACCGCGGCGCCCGCCTCCCCGTCGTCACCCCCGAAGATCTCACTCTGAACTCAGCCTGATCGGGGAAAAATCCTGCCCATATTCCCCGACTGATGATGTTCTTTCCCTGGATGAGGGAAAGATTATCATAAATCTTTCCTTGAAGGAGGGTAAGACCACACCGGATAAGCCGGGAAAGGAACCTCTGGAAATGAACTTGGGGGCGGCCGATGGGCCGCCCCCTTTTAT
Organism: Acidobacteriota bacterium; assembly: GCA_018001935.1. Classification (NCBI taxonomy): domain Bacteria; kingdom Pseudomonadati; phylum Acidobacteriota; species Acidobacteriota bacterium. The sequence continues at coordinate 24,494 of JAGNHB010000001.1, read as the reverse complement.
GATATCCCCCGGGCCTCCCCGGGGGGCTTGAGCGATCGTCGGCCGCCCGGGCCGGTCAGTTCACCCCTCAGTTGACCTCCGAGTACTCGGCGTCCACCACGTTGTCGCCGCCGCCGTTGGTCTTGCCCCCGCCCTCGGAGGGCCCGCCCGCGGAAGGCCCGCCGGCGCCGGGGCCGCCCGCCGCACCCGCACCGGGGCCCGCCTGCGCACCCTGCTGGTACATCTGGGTGGCGATGGTCTGGGTCAGGGTGCCGATCCGGTCCCGCAGCTTCTCGAGGACCGCCTTGTCGAGGGAACCCAGCTTCTCCCGGGTCTCCTTGATCAGGGCCTCGGCCTCCGTCACCTGGTGGGCGGGGATCTTGTCTCGATGCTCGCGGATCAGGCGTTCGAGGCTGCAGCTGAGGCTGTCCACGCCGTTGCGCAGTTCGATGAGTTCCCGTTTCTGCTTGTCCTCGCTCTCGTGGCTCTGGGCCTCGCGCACCATCCGCTCGATCTCGTCCTTGGCCAGGCCGCTGGAGGACGCGATGGTGATCTTCTGCTCCTTGCCCGTGGCCTTGTCCTTCGCGGACACGTTCATGATCCCGTTGGCGTCGATGTCGAAGGTGACCTCGATCTGGGGGATGCCCCGGGGCGCCGGCGGGATCCCCACCAACTGGAACTTGCCCAGGCTCTTGTTGTCGCCCGCCATGGCGCGCTCGCCCTGCAGGACGTGAACTTCCACCTGGTCCTGGCCGTCGGCCGCCGTGGTGAACAGCTCGGACTTCCGGGTGGGGATGGTGGTGTTGCGCTCGATCAGCCGGGTGAACACGCCGCCCAGGGTCTCGATCCCCAGGGAGAGGGGGGTGACGTCCAGCAGGAGCACGTCCTTGACTTCGCCGCCCAGGACGCCGCCCTGGATGGCCGCGCCCACCGCCACCACCTCGTCGGGGTTGACGCTCTTGCACGGCTCCTTGCCGAAGAACTCCTGGACCATCTGCTGCACTTTCGGGATGCGGATGGAACCGCCCACCAGCACCACCTCGTCGATGTCGGAAGGCCGCTTGCCCGCGTCGGACAGGGCCTGCTTGCAGGGCTCCATGGTGCGCTTGAGGATGTCCATGATCATCTGTTCCAGGCGGGCGCGGGTCAGCTTGACGTTCATGTGCTTGGGGCCGGAGGCATCCGCCGTGATGAAGGGGAGGTTGATCTCGGTGTCCAGGGTGGTGGAGAGGTCGATCTTGGCCTTCTCCGCCGCTTCCCGAAGGCGCTGGAGGGCCATCTTGTCCGCGGAGAGGTCGATCCCCTGTTCGCGCTTGAACTCGTCGATGAGCCACTCCATGATGCGCTGGTCGATATTGTCGCCGCCCAGGTGGGTGTCCCCGTTGGTGGCCTTCACTTCCACCACGCCCTCGCCCACTTCCAGGATGCTGATGTCGAAGGTGCCGCCGCCGAAGTCGAAGACGGCGATGAGCTGGTCTTTCTTCTTGTCCAGGCCGTAGGCCAGGGCGGCGGCCGTCGGCTCGTTGATGATGCGCTGGACGTTGAGCCCCGCGATCTGCCCGGCCTCCTTGGTGGCCTGGCGCTGGGAGTCGTTGAAGTAGGCGGGGACGGTGATGACGGCGTCGGTGACCTTCTCGCCCAGGTAGTCCTCGGCGGCCTGTTTCAGCTTCTGCAGTATCATGGCCGAGATCTCCGGCGGCGAGTAGAGCTTCCCATCGATGTCGACGCGGGCGTCACCGTTGGGGCCCGGCAGGACTTTGCAGGGCACCAGCTTGATCTCCTGGCCGACCTCCGCGTACTTCCTCCCCATGAAGCGCTTGATGGAGAAAATGGTGTTCACGGGGTTGGTGATGGCCTGCCGCTTCGCGATCTGCCCCACGTGGCGCTCCCCTTCCTTGGTGAAGCCCACCACCGAGGGCGTCAGCCGCGAGCCTTCCGCGTTGATGATGACCATCGGGTTCCCCGCTTCCATGACGGCCACCACGGAGTTGGTGGTTCCCAGGTCGATCCCGATTATTTTTCCCATGGTCGTTCTCCTCGTTTGAAAACTCGAACATGATTATTTAGCAAAACAATTGCCAAAGCACTGGACGACCGCAACAGGGCACGCGCAAAGAGAACACGGCTCCCTCCCCGCGATCCTCCGCAACCTCCGCGCTTTTCAGACGGCCGGCCGGGGGGTGGCGGCGGGATACAAAAAGTCCCATCTGGAGAAAATTGCACCGGGAGCTTCAAAAGCAAACCCATTGAGTCAACGGGGGGGGTTGTGGTAGAGTGTTCCCACGCCGGCCGCACCCCTTTCCCCCCGGCCGGCGCATTCCCCAGGAGGCAAACATGGACGTCAACGCGCGACGGATCCTGTTGCTGGCGGCCACCCTGCTGGCCGTCGGGACGTGGTCACAGGCGGAAACCCTCTACCGGATCGAGGTGGAGCACAACCACCGCAGCGGCGAGTGTCGGGGCTACCTGGTCGTCCGCGACGACAAGGTCCTCTTCGAATCCCGGACCTCCCCGGGCTGCGACCGGATCATCGAGTACGGCGCCATCGACCGGGTGGACGTGCGCAGCGCCTACGAGTTCCACCTGTACTTTTCCGACCAGCAGCACGGCAAGGGGCAGAAGTACGTCCTGAAGTTCGCCGCGGACGACGAAGACAACCGGAAGGCCCTGAAGTACATCCGGGAACACGCGGGCGACCGCGTGGAAGCCCCCATGCAGGACACCGACGACGAGGGGCACATCGAACTGCCTTACCGGCTGGGCGTCGAACTCGACCTCAACGGCAACAACTGCAACGGCTACCTGGTGCTTCGCGAGGACAAGATCATCTTCGAAACCGGCGCGGTGGACTGCTCCAACCGGGCCTTCATTCACACCTGGAGCGACCTGAGGGCGTACGACCGGGTCGATCCCGACGAGTTCACCCTGACCTTCTACAAGTACGGCCACTCGGCGCCGGGAAAGGTGACCACGGTCCGTTTCTGGTCCAAGGGCGGCGACATCCCGGACGAAGTCCACCGGTTCCTCAGAAAACGTGCCCGGAAAAACAACTGACGGCCGCTTTTTCGTCGGGCCGGCCGGCTGGTGCTACGCCGACTGGGAGGGGACGGTCTACCCGCCCGGGGTGACCCGGTCGGGGAAGCGGCTGGAGTTCATCCTCCGGCGGTTCAACCTCGTCGAGATCGACGCCACCTTCTACCGGGTCCCGCCCCGGGCCCACGCCGAGCGCTGGGCCCGGACGGCGGCGGCGACGGGCGCCCCGTTCCGCTTCACCGTGAAGGCCCCCGGGGCCCTGACCCACGAGGGCCAACTGGACGCGCACGTCGTGCAGCCGTTTCGGGACATTCTCGACACCCTCCGGGACGGCGGCGTCCTCGGGGCGGTGCTCCTCCAGTTCCCCGCCTCCTTCCGCTGCGAAAAGAAGGAGAAGGTCCGCCTGAAACGGGCCCTGGACGCTTTCGAGGGGTACCCGGCCGCCGTGGAGGTCCGCCACCGGGGGTGGGACATCCCGGCGTTTCACGACTACCTACGAAGCCGGAACGTGGCCTTTTGCAACATCGACCAGCCCGACACCATCGACCACGTCCCGCTGGGGGCCCGGGTCACCGCCCCCAGGGCCTACCTGAGGCTCCACGGGCGCAACCGCGACGCCTGGCTGGACCCCGGGGCCGGGCGGGACGAGCGCTTCGACTGGCTCTACGGGCCCGACGACATCGCCCGCTTCGCCGCCGTCGCCCGGGAGATGGCGGCGGGGGCGGAGGAAGTGTACGTCGTCACCAACAACCACTACCGGGGAAAGGCCATCGTCAACGCCGGGGAACTGTCCGAGCGCCTCGAGCTGGGGGGCGCCGCTCCCGGCACCCTCTTCCCGACGGTTCCCTGAGGCCGCCCGCATGCAAGGCCCCGACGGGAAGACCTTTGCCACCGGCGACCCGGCTGCCGCCAGCCCTGCCGTGCCCGGGTGGGCGGGCCCCCGGGGCTGGGCGATCCTGCTGGGGGTGGCCTCCGCGGCCCGGCTCATCGGTCTCGGGCACAAGCAACTCTGGGTGGACGAGATCATCCAGGCCCTTCACGCCATCCCGGACACCCTGGCCGGGGTCCTCGAGGCGGCCCGCATCGACTGCGGTTCCGCCCCCCTCGACTACCTGGTCCAGCACTTCACCCTCCGGAACCTGCCGCTCCCCCTGGAGTGGGCGGCCCGCCTCCACGCCGCCCTTTTCGGGATCGCCGGGGTCCTGCTGCTGGACGCCCTGGGGCGGCGGCTCCTCGGCCCCCGGGCCGGCCGCCTGGCCGCCCTCCTCTTCGCGGTCTACCCGCTGCACCAGCACTACTCCCAGGAGGGCCGGTTCTACGCGCTCTTCACCGCGGCGGTGCTTCTTTCCTTCCTGGCCCTGGAGCGCTGGGACCGGCACCCCACCGCGCCCCGGTGGCTGGCGTTCGCCGGGACGGCGGTCCTGGGCGTCTACACCCACCCCTACATGATGTTCGTCCTCGCCGCCCAGTTCGTGGCGACCCTCCCCGGCCCCGGGACCTCGCACCGGGGCGACGGACGGCCGGGGTGGGGCCGCCCCGCGGCCGTGGCGGGGGCCGGCGCCCTCTCCGCCGTCGCCTACCTCCCCTGGCTGGTTTACGGGTACGCCTTCGCCCGGGGCGGCAGCCCGCCGGCCCTCTCCCCGGACCTCGTGGAGGAGGTGGTCAAGGGGCTCGGGGCGGGCAGCTACCCGCTCGCCGCCCTCATCTTCGGGTTCGCCGCGCTGGGGGTGGTCTCCCTCGGAAGGCCGGGAACGTCGGGCGTGCGGCGTCTTCTCCTCGCCTGGGTGCTCGTCCCCCTGCCATTGATCCTGGCCGCCCTGTGGGCTCGAAGCTACTTCTTCGCCACCCGGCAGCTGCTGTTCGTGACCCCCGCCCTCTACCTCCTGGCCGCCGACGGCATCTTCGAAGCCGCCCGACGCTGGGGCCCCCGGTGGAGAGCCGTGCGGGTCACCGTCCTCGCCGGCCTTCTGGCGGCGGTCTCGCTCGTCGTCGTCGGCCTGCACTACCCCGACCGCCGGGACGATCTCCGGGGCGCCGCCGCGTACCTCTCCCGCACGCTCGGACCAACGGATGTGCTCTACGCCCCCCGGGCCGGTTACCTCCTGGCATTCTACCAACCGGCGCTTGACCGCGCCCGCCGGGATTGGGACGGCTCCGTCCCCCGGCCCGCCGCCAAGTCCCGGGTGGCGGTCCTGGACTTCGAGGACCGCCGGGAAACCGCCGGCATCGAGCAGGCGCTGGAGGAAGCCGGCTGGTCGGGCCGTCCCATTCCGTTCCGGGGCCTCGCGCTGAGGGTCTACGCGAGGCCGTGAGAGGCGGACAGGCTGAAGACTGTTAGGCTGAAGGTTGCCAGGCGCCGTCTTCTTTCTCCTGTCTCCCGAAGACAAGCTCCTGACGGCTGTCTCCCCCTCTGCCTTCTGGATTCTGGATTCTGAGTTCTGAATTCTTCGTTCGTGTGGTTGGCGTGGTTCGTGGTTCAGTTTCCGTGTATTCGGTGTATTTCGTGCTTCCTTTTCCGGTTTACCCGCCTGCGGCCGCCCCGCTCACCCGTCCCGCGGGTCCCGCCATCCGGGCGCGGCGGCCCGGGGCGGCCGGCGGATCATCCAGCGAAAGGCCAGCACGAGCGCCACGGCCGTCAGGGCGAAGAAGCAGACGGCCAGAACGACGAAATACCCCTCCCCCATGAAGGCCGGCTTGGCGGTGGCCAGGCGGGAGGGGATCTCGTGCAGCGCGCCGGCGTGGACGCCAAACGGTTTGAAGGCATCCATCTTCCCGGTCGCATCGTGGGACGTCAGCCCGGTGTAGTAGGGCACCAGGATGAAGAACAGGCCGTAAACGTCGAGGAGGCTGAAGCAGGCCAGGAGGAACCCGGCCACCCTGCGCTTCCAGGCAGGGGGATACCACAGCCACAGCCCCAGGAAGAGCCAGGCGGTTTCGGGGATCACGGCGGTGTAGACGTACCAGCCGGGGACCCCCGACGCCCCGTAGAGCAGGTCGAGGAGGGACGCCAGGTAAAGGATCCCCGCGTTGAACCAGAAGTAGAAGCTGAGCAGGGTCAGGGAGTGGGGGGGGAAGATCGTATCCGTCCCGCCGGTTGCGGCCGGGGGGGGCCCGGGGGCCCTCCGCCCCGCCGCCGCCGCGATTCGTGCCCGAAGGCCGCCGCGGGAAGCGTCCGCCGCCCCCGGGGCGAGCCGGCGCGCGAGGGAGCGTCCCCCTCGCTCCAGGAGTCTCCGCACGGGCCCGTATCGCACGCAGAGGCGAATCACGGCCCCCACGGCGGCAGCCAGGTAGAGCAGGGCGAAGAGCTGGTAGATCCACAGGCGCAGCACCAGGAAACTCCAGTTGCCGAACCAGATGTGCGAGAAAAGGGTGGTCTTGACGGTGTCCGGCCAGTCCAGGCCGGGGATGTGGCACAGGACGTCCACGGGGGTGACGCGCTGGTCCCCCACCACCAGTTGCAGCCCGGTCACGGCGCCGTAGAGGCGGTGGTTCCGCGCATACCACCAGGCGCTGACGGAAACCGCGAGGGCGAGGAACACCGCGGTGTGCGCGAGGAAGGCCCCCACGTTCCGGGGCCGGCGGAGGAACCTTGCCCCCAGGACGACGACGAAGGCGGGGAGCACGGCCATGAAATACAGCTTGGTCAGCAGGCCCGCCGCCGCCAGCAGGCCGAGCAGCACCGTCCTCCGCCAGGTCCAGGGGGACTCGCGGACGACCAGGGCGATGGCGAGGGAGAGGATCGCCACCGACAGGGAGTCGTTCCCCACCCGGCAGGTGTCGGTCATCAGGCCGGGCATGAAGGCGACGACCGCCGTCAGCACCCGGGCCAGCGACGGGTCCCCGAAGACCCTCCGGAAGATGGCGTAACCGGCCAGGACCACCACCGAGGCGAGGAGAATGGAGAATAGCCGCACCGCGAACACCCGCTCCGCCAGGTCGCCGTTTCGGAAAACCAGGTAGGGGATCGCCGCGAGGGCGTAGTAGAGCGGCCCGTGCTGGGCCTGGTAGATGTAGAGCGGGTTTGACCCGGTGTCCGAGGCGACCCCGCTCCAGGACGGCGGCGACGCCATCGCCCTCCGGACCGCCTCCCGCCGCTCGGCCTCGGGCATCCGCCACCAGTCGTCGTGGACTTTCCCGACCCTGAATCCCCCCGGTTCACGCGGCAGGGGCAGGTGCCGAAGGCTGTGGTGGATCTCCCGTGAGACGGTGTCCTGCTTCTGCACGGGGAGGCGCCCCTGCTCCACGATGTGCTGGATGTAGGCGAAGTGAAAGGGCTCGTCGAACCCTTCCCAGAGGGGGGTGATGCTGACGTAGGTCAGGGCCCGGAGGAGAAAGATCGCCCAGAGGCACCAGACGGCGAGCCACTCCCGGCGGCGGGCGGAACCGGCGGAATTGCCGGCGCATCCCGCGGCGGGTTCACCGGCCTTGTCGGTCTTTCCCCCGGACGGGAAGGTTTCGATCGGGGCATCCGGCTGCAAGGTTCGCCTCCCTCGGGAATCCAGCGGGAGCGGCCTTCCTCGGTCTCATGCGGAGGCGCAGCGCCGCCAGGCCTCACGCGGGACGCGCCCGTGGTCAGAACGTCGGGAACGTGGGCCGGATGTCGGTGGGGATGTCCTTCAGGCCCTCCAGGGTGGCCTTCACTTCGTCCGGCATCGTCCCGTAGGTTTCGATCAGCTTCCGCGCGCCCGCGTAGTCGCCCTTCGCCTCCACGGTGAGCACCGCGGCGGCCAGCGCGCGGACCCCCTCGCGGAAGCGGGCCGGGTCGACGGCGTAGTGCCGGCTCGCCGGGTCGTAGCGGATCACGCCCGCCTGTTTCAGGAAGTTGTACTGCATCATCACCCCCAGGCCATGCGCCTCCCCGACCCCGAAACGGACCGAACGGAACAGGCCGGCCAGGTAGGTGACGGCCAGGTCGGTCTCCCGCCGGGGGATGACGTCGTGGTCCATGAGGTACAGGAGGCTCCAGATGCCGGTGATGTCGGCCTTGCACTCCTCGACGGCGGCATAGAGGTCCTTCAGTTCGGCGCCGACCGTCGTGGACCGGCCGTCCACCGTGATCCTGCCGGGTCCCAGCCCGTGGCAGATCTCGTGGAGGAGGATCTCGTCGAAGTAGGACCCGAAGTTGACCCGGGGCCGGTCGGCGGGCGCCAGGACGCGCTCGGAGATGGGGACCAGGCACTGGTCGAACTTGGCCTGCATGACGTTGCGGAGCATGACTTTCTTGCTCCCCTTCGCCTCCCGGACCCGCTCGTCGTTGGGGAGGTTGAAGGCGGCGGTCTGGACACCCGGCCGGGCGTCCCCGCCCACGCGGACCTCGTCCACCACCAGCAGGGGCGACTCCTTGCCGCGGCTGAAGTTCTGGTGCTCGGGGGCCAGGGGCAGGTTGCGCTCCAGGTCGGTGAGGTAACGCTTGTACTTCTCCAGCTTGGCGCTTTCCCCGGGGTTGCGGACGCAGACGAAGGCCTCGAAGGCAGCCTTGAGACCGAACAGGGCGTCGGTGTAGACCTCGTACGGGCCGATGACCACCTCGATGGGGGTGCCCGTCACGTCCATCCAGGCGGTGTCGCTCTCGAAGTAGTCGTCGGTGAGGAAGTCCCGGGCGCGCAGTTGCAGGTAACGCTTCAACGTGGGGCTCTCGGCGAGTTCGGCGGCTTCGCGGAGCAACTTCGCCGCGGGCCCCAGGAACTCGCGGTACTCCCGGGAGTAGGGGACGGCCGTCAGCCGCCCCGCCTGCCGCCGGATCACCGTGAAGTTGCTCTTGAACGCCTTTTCGTCGGCGGAGTGGTCCTTGACCCAGCCCTCGAATTCCTCCCGGGTCATGTCCTCGGGGTAGAAACCGGCGCCCTTGGGCCGCCCCGCCGTCCCGACGAAGGGGGCGTCGTGCCGGAGGGTGTCCCAGGGCCCGAAGTTCAGCAGGAAGAAGTCGAGCAGCGCCTTCCCCCGCGCGTCACGGCGACGGGCGAGTTCCTCGCGGATCTCGACATTGCGGCGGTACACCTGCCGCAGGAAGATCTCGTCCATCAGGCCGGCGGCTTCCGAGAGCTTCCGGAGGACCTTTTTCTCCGCCTCGCTCAGGAAGGAGGTGTCCACGCGGAGTTCGACGGGGGCGAAGGCGGCCAGGGTCGGGCGGATGTCGTAGGTCGTCTCGTTCATGGTGGTCCCCTTGACGGGTTTGGGGGTTCCCTCCGCCCGGTCTCCGGCCAGGAGGGCGGGGACGGCGAGGGTGATCAGGCAGGCAGGCAACAGGGCTCTTTTCATCGGGTCTCCTCCGGTAGCGCTGGGAGACGGAGGACGGCGCGTTCCCCCGATCCCGTCGTCGGGACGTCATGCCCCGGCGCCCCGCCCGGGCGTGACACCGGGCTCTCCCGGCCTCCCGCGCGAGAGGGGGATTGTATCGCCCGCCTGGGTGGATGTCCACGTTTTCTTGCCGTGGCGGAAAAAAGTCGGGGTATAATCGTTCAGAAGTCCGGAGCGGGGAGCCAGGAGGAGGAGTTCAGAACGTTTTGTCCTTGTTGGATTTCAGCATCGGGATGCACGCCCGGCACCTTCGACCCCCGGCTGCGGGGCGTGGGGGTCAAACCTACCGGTCGCACGGAAAGCCGGGGCCCCTCCACGTCACCGGCGGGCCTTCCGACTCCCGGCTCCTGACTACCGGCTCCGGGTTTCCGTTTGATCGACCCAAATCCCGCTGGAGGTTACCATGGGCATGATGAAGGAATTCCGCGAGTTCGCCATGAAAGGGAGCGTCGTCGACCTGGCCGTCGGTGTCATCATCGGCGCCGCGTTCGGCAAGATCGTGACCTCGTTCGTCAACGAGGTCCTGATGCCCCCCCTGGGACTGCTCCTGGGCAAGATCGACTTCAACAACCTGTTCATCAACCTCTCCGAGGTTCACTACCAGACGCTGAAGGCGGCCCGTGACGCGGGGGCGCCGGTGATCGGTTACGGGGCGTTCCTCAACACGATCCTGGACTTCATCCTCATCGCCTTCGCCATCTTCATCGTCATCAAGCAGATCAACCGCATGCGCCGGGAACCGCCCCCCGCCCCGCCCGACACCCGGGACTGCCCCCTCTGCGCCACCGCCATCCCCGTCAAGGCCGTGAAGTGCCCGCATTGCACCGCCGACATCGGCGCCTGAACCTGACCCCGCCGCCCCCCGCCTTCTTGGGGGGGCGGCGACTTTGAGTGTGGTATTTTGTGCCCGGCTAACGTATACTCGGGGAAGGGTTCCGTCGAGCGACATTCACGAGGAGGGCCGGCCATGCACGTCTGTTTCTGGGGAACGCGAGGCTCGCTCCCGGCGTCGCTGACCTCGGCCGCGGTCCATTCCAAGATCCGCAAGGCCATGAAGGCCGCGGCGCGGGCGCGGGCCAGCACACCCTGCCGCCTCAACCGGATGTTCCGGGCGCTCCCCTTCGCGGTGCGCGGCGCCTACGGCTGCAACACCTCCTGCGTGGAGGTCACGGGCGGGGACGCCTACATCCTCTGCGACGCCGGAAGCGGCCTGCGGGACTTCGGCCAGCACGTCATGGACCTCGTCCACCGGGGAAAGGCCTCTTTCCCCGCCACCTTCCACCTCTTCGTCTCCCACTTCCACTGGGACCACATCCAGGGCTTCCCCTTCTTCACCCCCGCCTACATCCCCGGCAACCGGGTTCTCGTCTACGGTGGCCACGCGGATATGCGCACCCCTTTCGCCCGGCAGATGTCGCCGCCCTTTTTCCCGGTCTCCCTCGAAGCCATGGAGGCCGACCTGAGCTTCAACACCCTGCAGACCGAACGGGCCCACGTCATCGGGGGGGTGACGGTCCGGCTCATCCGGCAGAACCACCCGGGCGACTCCTACGGGTACCGTTTCGAACTGGGCGGGCGCAGCGTCGTCTACACCACCGACGCCGAGCACAAGGACAACCTCGACGCCGACTACTACCCCTTCGTCGATTTCTGCCGGGGCGCCGACCTGATCATCATGGACGCCCAGTACTCCCTCAAGGACGCCTTCACGGTCCGGGAGAACTGGGGCCACTCCAATAACATCACGGCGGTGGAACTGGCGGTGAAGGCGGAGATACCCCGCCTCTGCCTCTACCACAGCGAACACACCTGCAACGACTACCTCCTCGACCGTTTCCTGAAACAGACCCGCCGTTACGCGGAACTCCACGCCGAGGGGAAGCCGCCGAAGGTGGTCATGGCGTACGACGGGTTGAAGGTGAGGGTCTGAAATGGACCCGCAGCGCAGCGAGCACCTCCCCACCATCGTCATGGTCTGCTTCGCCTCCTTCATGGCCACCCTGGACGCCTACATCGTCAACGTTTCCCTCCCCGCCATCGCCCAGGGTTTCAGGGCTTCCATGAGCGACGTTTCCCGGGTGATCCTCTGCTACATGCTCTCCCTGAGCAGCACCACCCTGGTTTTCGGCAAGCTCTCCGACCGGCTCGGCGCACGGCGGCTCCTGCTCCTGGGTTTCGCGGTTTTCGGGGGGGCGTCCCTGCTCTGCGGCATCGCGCCCACCCTGCTCAGCCTGATCGGCGCCCGGTTCGTCCAGGGCTTCGGGGCCGCCATGATCATCATCTCCGGTTATGCGGCCCTCTCGAAGTTCCTGCCCGAGACCCTGCGCGGTTGGGCGTTCGGCCTCGTCTCCACGTCGGCCGCCCTCGGCGTCGCCGTGGGCGCCCCGCTGGGGGGCGTGGTCACCGGGTATCTCTCCTGGCACTGGATCTTCCTCATCAACATCCCCATCGGGGGCATGGCCATCCTCGCCGGGCGCCGCTTCCTCCCGGACGACTCCCGGGAGGCGACGGCGAGGGAGCGGGAGCCCTTCGACTACCCCGGGGCCCTCTTCAGCTTCCTGGCGATCCTGGGCCTCGTCTACGCCCTGAACAACGGGACGGAACACGGCTGGGGCTCGCCCCCCATCCTGACGGCCTTCGGCATCGCTCTGGTCTTCCTGTTCCTCTTCCTCCGACGGGAGACCCGCTGCCCCGCCCCCCTGCTCAAGCTGTCCCTCTTCGCCATCCGGCGCCTGGACGTGGCGCTGATCGCCTTCATGGCCGCCACCATGGTCATCGCCGGGAACAACTTCCTCATGCCCTTCTTCCTGGAGTACGGCAAGGGGTTGCCCCCCCAGCAGACGGGCTTCGTGCTGATGATCTACTCCGTCGCCCTCATGCTCGTGGGCCCCCTGGCCGGCCGGCTCTCGGACCGCCTCCCCCCCACCGTCCTCTGCACCCTGGGCATGGCTTCCGCATCCGGGGCCTGCCTCTTTTTCGCCCTCGACCTGCAGACGCCCGGGCTGGGGTCGGCACTGGTCTTCCTGGCCTGGCAGGGGGCTTCCCTGGCCCTGTTCCTCTCGCCCAACGCCAACCACGTCATGCGCCTCGCCCCGGCGGGGGAACAGGGTTCCACCTCGGGGGTGTTCAACCTCTTCAGCCGCCTGGGCATGATCCTGGGTGTCTGCCTCTTCGAAAGCATCTTCACCACCCTGTTCCCCGGGGACATCCACCTGCTGGCGAAGGGGGCCACCCTTCCCCCGTCCCTCCTGGGAGCGTTCCGCTGGTGCTGGCTGGCGGCCGTCGGTCTGTGCCTCCTCGTGGCGGTGCTCTCCGCGGTGTCCATCACCCGTCGCCCGGCCCCCGGGGCCGCGGAGCCGGGCCCCGTCCTCCTGGACGGCTAGACGGCGGGCCGGGAAGGCGTCATGGTCCAGCGCATCGGGAAATACGAGATCGTCGAGACCCTGGGCAAGGGCGCCATGGGGGTGGTCTACAAAGGCTACGACCGCCGCCTGGACCGGGGGGTGGCCATCAAGACCATGTTCGGCCACCTCACCGAGGACCGGGACGCCTACGAGCGCTTCCTCAAGGAGGCCCAGGCCCTCGCCCGGCTCCACCACCCCAACATCGTCGCCATCCACGACATGGACGAGGAAAACGGGTCGCCCTACATCGTCATGGAACTCCTGGAGGGCCAGGACCTCAAGCAGTTGATGACGGCGTCCGGGCGCCTCCCCCACGAGCAGGTCGTCGACCTCGTCGCCCAGGCGGCTTCCGGGCTGGAGTGCGCCCACAAGCACGGCATCGTCCACCGTGACGTCAAGCCCGCCAATCTCTTCGTGACCGCCGACGGGACGGTGAAGCTCGTGGACTTCGGCGTGGCCCGGCTCCTCCAGGGGCTGGCCCAGACCCGCGCCGGCGTCGCGGTGGGGACGGCCACCTACATGAGCCCCGAACAGGCCCGGGGGGAGCGGGTCGAAGCGCCCTCGGACCAGTTCTCCCTGGGCGTCATCGCCTACGAGTTGCTCCGGGGGGAGGTCCCCTTCAAGGCCGAGACGCTGACCGGCGTCCTCATGAAGATCATCACCGAGCCGCCGCCGCCCCTCACCCCCGGCCAGGACCGCTGTTCCGCCGAGATGGCCGCCACGGTGATGCGGGCCCTGGACAAGTTCCCCGAGCGCCGCTTCGCCAGCGTCACGGCCTTCGCCGACGCTTTCCGCGCCTCCCTGTCCCTGGCGCAGCGGGGCCCCGCGACGCCCTTCCCGACGCTCCTGGCCGGTGACACGGCCCGGGTCGCCACCCAGGCCCAGACCGAACAGGCCCGCGGGGCCCGGACGGTCCCGATGCCGCCGGGGGGGCCGACCCGCCTCGACGCGTCCTCGGCCACGCGAACCTACGCCATCGCCCCGCCGCCCGCACCCGGCCCCTGGACCACGCCGCCGCCGTACCTCCCGCCGCCCGCCGCCCCCCCGGGAGCCTACCCTCCCCCGGCAGGGTTCGGGCCCCCGTCGGGCCCCGTCCCGGCCCCCGCCGGCGTCCGCCCCCCGGCCCCGGCGCGGGCGTCCTCGCCCCGCGCCCGCGCGCCCCGCCGCAGCCCCTGGCCGTGGGTCCTCCTGGGCCTGCTGGGGGTCGGGCTGGCCGCCGGGGCCGTCATCCTCTTCTTCAACCCCTTCGGCGGGACTGGTCCCACCCCCCCCGCCGATCCCGGGTCGCCGGGTTCCGGGCCTCCGCCCGGGACCGTCATCCCTTCGGGGGGAACCCCCTCGCTCCCGGGCGGGACGGTCGCCCCGCCGGGGGGGTCCGTCACGCCCCCCGGCGGAGACGGGGCCACCGGCGCCGGCGGGAGCGTCCCGGGCACCGGGCCGGGCACGGGCCTTCCCGGCGGGACACCCGGCGGCGACACGGGCCCCCCGCCCTCCCCCACGGCGGACCTGATGGCGGCCATCGAGGCTCACTCCCCCGGCGCCGTGCCGGGCACCCAGGCCCTGCTCCTGGTCGCCCCGGCGCTCGGGATCCCCGATGGGGCGATCCACCTGATGCAAAAGGACGGCGGCCGCTGGCGGGCCGTGGACTCTATCCGCGCCGGCGTGGGCAAGGTCGGGCTCGCCCCGCCGGGCCTCAAGCGCGAGGGCGACCAGCGCGTCCCCTCGGGTTCCTACGCCCTGGGGCCCGCCTTCGGGTACGCGCCCCGGGCCGACACCGCCATGGAGTACATCGCCGTCACCGACCAGGACTACTGGGTGGTCAACCCCGTCTCGCCGCGATACAACCGCCCGCTCCGTTCGCCCCGCCCCCTCCAGAGCCGCCGCGAACTGGAGAAGCTCCGCCGGGCCGACGAGCAGTACGCCCTGGCCCTGGTGGTGCAGTACAACATGCACCCGGTCCGGGCCGGGTTGGGCAGCGCGATCTTCCTCTGCCTGTCGCCGAGGCCCGGCGCCCGGGTATCCGGCTGCGTCACCCTCGACCGCCCCGACATGGAGCGCCTCCTCCGCTGGCTGGACCCCCGGCGCTCGCCCCGGATCATCCTGGGCGTGGAGGACAGCCTCCGGCGCGGCCCCGTGGGGGAGTGACCCCCTCGCAAGCCGTGGCGCGAGCTTCAGCTTGCGCGAGTGGACGAAAAGGCGTGGTGCCGCCTTCGAAGGCGGCGGAACAAACAAGGGAACGCCAATCTCTGCAACTTTTCCCGAGGCCATCGACCATGATCACTTTCCCCTCCGCCCTGGTCTTCACCGCGCTCCTCCTCGCCGCCGTCACGGCCGCCGCGACCCCGCCGCCCGACCCGAAGGCGTCGGGCAAGGCCGCCGCCCCACCCGCGGGGAAACCGGCCGTACCGGCGAAACCGGCCCCGCCGGCGGCCCACCAGGCGCTGGACCGCGCCGCCGCCGCGGCCCTCCTGGCCCGCTTCGAGGCCGACAACCCGGGGTGCCCGCCGCTCGCGGAATCCCGGCAGCTCCTCCTGGCGGTGAACCTGCAGCCCGAGTGCCCCTGGGCGCGCTTCTTCACCTTCGAGCGGCCGGCCCCGGGCCAACCCTGGAAGATCGTGACGGGGCCCCTGGACGTCCACGTCGGCAAGCGCGGCTTCGCCCCCTTCGGGAAGAAGGTGGCGGGGGACCGGAAGACCCCCTCCGGGCTCTTCCCGCTGGGGACGGCCTTCGGCTACGCACCCTCCGCCGTCACGAAACTCGACTACCGTCCGGCCACGGCCAGGGACTGCTGGGTGGACGACCCCCGCTCCCCGGACTACAACCGGTGGGTGAGCAAACCGCCCCCCGCGGGCGTGTCGCACGAGAAGATGCGCCGCGCCGACGACCTCTACCGCCTGGGGCTGGTCATCCGCTACAACGAGGACCCGATCGTCCCCGGCAAGGGGAGCGCCATCTTCCTCCACATCCGGCGCACCGACCGCGTCGGCACCGCCGGCTGCGTGGCGATGCTCCCCGCCGAGGTCGCCGCCCTCCTGGCCTGGCTCGACCAGGCCGCCTGCCCCGTCATCCTGATGGGATCAAGGGCGGAACTGGAGACCCTTCGTCTGCCCAGGGCCCCGGCGTCGGGGAAAGCCGGGCAATAGGCGAGCGGGAAACGATGAAGCGGAAGGGGCCAGCTACCCTCAAACCAAAGCGGGATTTCCAAGGTGCTTTTGCTGAGGGAGCCGCCAATACACCCTCACCTCCCCCTCGATCGCCGGCAGCGCGCGGGTCGCCTTGCGGAGTGCGGCGCGCAGGCTGCCGGAGCGGCGCGGCCCGCCAAGTCCGCAGCCGCTCCCTGAAGACGGCGCTCCGGCAGCCTGCGCGCCTTGCTTTTCGGGTCTGTTTCAAAGCGGCGCTCCGGCAGCCTTCGCGCCGCACTCCCCAGGACGATTCCCCGGCCGCACGCGCGCAGGCTACTTCAGCACCGGCGGGCGGAAGAACATGGAGTAGAAGAACTCCTTCTTGAACTCCGGGAACTGGTCGGTCTTCCGGTTGATCACCCCGTCGAGGTCGCGGTCGGGGTAGTACCCCTGGCAGAACGTGGCCGTCTTCATGTAGGCGGAGAAGGCGTCGATGTGTTTTTCCCGGCGGGCCACCATGGCCCGGGAGATGTACTCCAGCGTCTGGTAGGTGCCGGCCGTGACGAAGATGTTGATCAGCTTGAAGAAGTCCTGGAGGATGTACTCGATCATGTGCTGGCTGGTGACCACGTTGCACCCCTGGAACTTCCGGAGCTGGGCCTTCTGGTACCCCGACGGCAGCAGGAAGCGCTCCTTTTGGCCCTCGATGCCGACCTCCCACTCGAGGACGTCGTAGGGTTCGGCGAACTCGGTTTCCCCCTCGGTGATTTTCCCGTACTGGGGGACGGTGAAGCGGCTGGTGACCTTCCGCCCGGAGAAGTCCGAGACGATGTCGATCCGGAGCTGCCTCCGGGCTTCATCGTAGGAGGACCCGGAGGACATGAAGCACATCCGGTCCTTGTGGAGCGCGTGGTTGTGGAAGGCGCCGAAGGCGTAGGCGGTGGTCTCGGCGATGTGATGGCAGAGGTAGTTGGCATTCATCAACTGGTAGACGAGCTGCTGGATGGCCATGGGCGCGTTGTCGGGGACCCTGAACAACTCCTGGGCGTAGTCCTGGAAGTGATCCCGGTTGCACAGGGGGCCCTTGCTGCCGCAGTAGTGCCGTCCGAGGTAATACTCCTCGACGGACAGGACGCAGTCCGGGAAATCCCCGCGCAGCAGCGAGAACCGGTTGTGGAAGCGCACCGTCATCAGGATGGGGGTCACAAAGCGGGTGATGGAATCGGAGAACACCCCCTTGCCGAACGAGTTGATCTGGACGGCCACGGCCTGGTAGAGGCCCCGCCCGATCCGGTTGACGCAGGCGAAACCGTCCCGGCAGTAAACCTTGCCGTCGCTGTCGAAGGACCGGTCGGCCATGAGTTGTTCCGTGAACCGGTCGAGTTGCTCGGGGAGAATCCTTTCCCCTTTGCCGAAAACCGGGAGGCTCTTTTTCACCGCGGCCTTGAATTTCCGGAATTTCGCGAAAGCCATGCACACCTCCTCCGCTCAAATTTGACATCCCCGCAACAGTCGGAAAACGAACAGGAAAAGGGTTGAATACCTTTGTTCGTCTCGCCGCCCGGCCAGGCGACGCCACGGTCGGCGATGCCTCGTTCATCCCCCGGGGACGCGGGCCGTTGCACGCGTCGCCCGCCGGGGTTTTCCCTCGCCCTGGCCGGCCGCCCCCCGCCGGCGACGGGTTTACTCCGGCAGGACCAGCTCGGTTCGCCGGTTGAGGGCGCGACCCTCGGGGGTGTCGTTGCTGTCCAGGGGGTAGTCGGGCCCGTATCCCTGGACGCGCATCCGGTCTTTGGGCACCTGGTGCCGTTCGAGACAGGCGGCCACGGCTTGGGCCCGGTCGAGGGACAGGGCGAGGTTGTGGGCCTTCCCCCCGGTGTTGTCGGTGTGCCCGCAGACGTAGACCGGGACGTCCCCGAAATGTTGCACCAGGAATGCCGCCTGCAGTTCGAGGACCGGGAGGACCTCCGGCTTGAGGTCCGCCTTGTCCACGTCGAAGACCGCCCGGTCGGAGTAGTCGAAGACCACCGCCTTCGCAAAGCCCAGGGCCTTGAGGCTGCCGGTGGGCTCGCCGAAACGGAAGGTGATCTGCACGCGTTCCGGGGACAGGATCCGCACCCGCTTCTCCACGTAGTCCTTGCCGTCTCTTCGGGCAACCACCCGGGAAAGGTCCCCGAGGTCGGTCAGGTGGAGGTTCACCGGGGTTTCCCCGAACTCCCTTTCCCGGTAGATCACCACGGCCTTCTCCGGGAGCGAGACCACCTCCGCCTCGATGCCGGGCTCCACCGGCTGCAGCGGGGGCGGCGGCGGCTGGGGCGCCTGCGGGGCGGGCTTCGCCTCCACCGGCTTCTTCGCGGGCGAGCAGCCGGACAGGGCGGCCGCCAGGGTCAGGGTCACGAGCGCGGGCCAGACGATCTGCCTCATGAGGTCCTCCCTTTCAGAACAGTTCCACGGAGACGGCGGTGGCGGCCTCGACCGGTTGGCCCCGGGCGTCCACCGCCGGTTTGAAGACGTATCGCGCGACGGCCTGGAGGGCGGCCCGGCCACACTCCGGGGCAACCGCCGACAGCACCCGGGACGTCTTCACCCGGCCGTCCTCCCCGACAATGACGGACACGCTGACGGTCCGGCCCCGGCAACCCTCCGGGATACCCTCGGGCAGCCGGATCGTGGCACGGTCCAGCAGTTGCGGCGGTCGGACGGGCCGGCGGACGAGGGGCTCCGGTGCGGAAGCCCCGGGGAGAGGACCGGCCCGCCGGGCATCCCCCGACGCGGGCGGCCCGCTCGCCGCCGGTTTCCGAGCCGGGGCCGGGCTTGTTGCACCGGCCTCCGCGGCGGGCCGGGACGCGTTGCGGCCGTCGGCGGCGGGGATGACCACGGAAGCCGACGGCGTCCCGGAAACGGAAGGGGATTTCCCCGCGGCCCCGGGCGCCGAAGGGGCCTCACCGCCCGCCGGACCCGAGGGCGAGCGGTCCCAGGCGGCCCACAGCAGGACGATCGCCACCGCCACCAGGCCCGTCAGGCCGACGGCCCAGGTCAGCAGGCGCTTCCCCGGCGGTTTGCGCCACCGGCGTACCGGGGCGATGCGGGCCCGCAGGGTGGGGTCGTAGAGCGCGCCTTCCGTCGGGACGATCTCGTTTCCCAGCCACAGTTTCGTCCCGAAGGAGGCTTCCAGGGCAGGCCCCGGCGGTTCCCCCACCGCGCGGAGAAGGGCGAGGTAATCGTCCCGCATCCGCCCGGCGTTCGGGTAACGGTCTCCCCGCTCCCGTTCCAGGGAGCGCATGATGATGGCCTCGTGCCGGGGGTCCATCTCCGGCCGCCGTTCGGACAGGGGCACGGGGTCGCCGTGCATCCGGGAGAAGATCGCCTGGACCGTCGAGGCGGCCGGGAAGGGAAACTCCCCGGTCAGCAGCTCGTAGAAGGTCACCCCGAGCGAGTAGATGTCCGACTGGCCGTCGGGCTCGAGGCCCGACACCACCTCGGGGGACAGGTAGACCGGGGTCCCCACGAGGATCCCCGTCTGGGTCAGCTTCATGGCGTCCGCGGAACGGGCGATCCCGAAGTCCATCAGGTAGGGGCGGCAGGCCTCGTCGATGATGATGTTGGCCGGCTTGATGTCCCGGTGCACGATCCGGTTCCGGTGGATGTAGTCGAGGGCGTCGAGGAGCGGCACGGCGATCTGGGCGATCGCCCGCTCGATCAGGGGGCCGGTGGACCGGTAGACCCGGTCCAGCGTGGGCCCGTCGACGTACTGCATGGTGTACCAGAAGATCCCCTCGTCGATGCCGAAGTCGTAGACCTTGACGATGTTGGGGTGGTCCAGGGTGGCGGCCAGCTTCGCCTCGTTGGTGAAGCGCACCCCGAACCCCGGGTCGTCCGGGCGGCCCGTGGTGAGGACCTTCAGCGCCTCGAAGCGGCCGAGGCGGAGGTTGGTGACCCGGTAGACGACGGCGGAACCGCCCTCGCCGAGGACTCCCTCGAACCGGTACTGCCCGCCCAGCAGGTCCCGCAGGTGGGCCAGCCGGTAGTCCTCACGGCCTTTCATGGGTCGCCCTGCTCCCCGGCCGGCCCGGAACCGGGGTCCCGTTCCCCGTCTTCCGGGACGTCCCCGCTTCCCGTCACCCGGTTCAGGACCCGGCTCAACTCGAGACTGGTGTAGGGTTTGGTGATGGAATCGCAGAAACCGTGGGCCTTGAAGTCCCGCAGGACGGGGTTGTCGGAATACCCGCTCGAGACGATGACCCGGGCTTCCCCGTCGATCGCGAGGATCTTCCGGACCGCCTCCCGGGCCCCCATGCCGCCCGGCACGGTCAGGTCGAGGATCACCGCGTCGAAGGGCTCGCCCTCGTCCGCCCAGCGCTGGAAGAGTTCCACGGCCTGCTCGCCGCCGGAGGCGCAGACGACACGGTAGCCGAGCGTCCGGGCCAGTTCGCCGACGACGCTGCGAACCACCATCTCGTCGTCCATGACGAGGACGCGGCCGGCCCCGCGAATCGGGACGGCCCGCGCCTCCCGGCTGCGACGGGCCACGCCCCCGGTGGCCGGGAGGTAGACGGTGAACAGGGAGCCGGTCCCCACCCAGGACTCCACGTCGATGAACCCGTCGTGCTTGAGGATGATGGTGTAGCAGGTGGCGAGCCCGAGCCCGCTCCCGTCGGGTTTCGTGGTGAAGTACGGGTCGAAGATCCGCGGCAGGTGCTCCCGGGCGATCCCGACGCCCTCGTCGCGGAAGGTGATCTTCAGGTACCGCCCCTCTCGCAGCGGAAGGACCCGGGAGGACTCCACGACGAAGTTCTCCGCACGGACCCGGATCTCCCCGCCTTCGGGCATGGCCTGGACCGCGTTGACCACCAGGTTGGCGATCACCTGGCCGATCTGCCCCTCGTCGGCCTCGACGGGCCACAAACCCGGGGCGATGGACACGGCGGCCTTCACGTTCGATCCCCGGACCGACAGGCCGACCAGTTGACGGATCACCGGTTCCAGCTGGGTCACCTTCCGGACCGGGTCTCCCCCCTTGGCGAAGGTGAGCAGCTGGCGGGCCAGTTCCTTCGCGTTGAGCGTGGCGGCCTCGGCTTCGGTGAGCCGGGCGTGGGTCTCGCCGCCCGGGGGCAGGGGCATGCGGGCCAGGTCGAGGTTCCCGAGGATGGCAGTGATCATGTTGTTGAAATCATGAGCGATCCCGCCGGCCATCAACGCCAGGGACTCCAGTCGCTGCACCCGCGCGGCCTCGGCTTCCATGCGCTTCTTCTCGGTGAGGTCCCGGATCACGCAGATGACCCGGAACGGTCCGCCGCGCTTCCGGTTGGGGCGAATGAAGAGTTCCGCGGGGAAACACTCGCCGTTCTTGCGTTTCATCTCGCACTCGGTCCGCAGGAAACCCATGGTCCCCGTGGTCCGCTTCATCTCCTCCTCGAAGCGGGTGAACGCGTCGTCGCCCGTGTGGAGCCTCCGCGTGTCCTGCCCGTGAATCTCGGTTTCCTCGTACCCGAAGATCTTCCGGACCGCGTCGTTGCTCTGGACGATCACCCCGGTCTCGGGGTCGAGCAACAGCACCGCCTCCTCCAGGGCGCCGAGGGTCAGGTCGAAGAGTTCGAGCGATTCCCGGAGCCGCAGCTGGGTGCGGTGCAGATCGGCGTTCTGCCACGCGATCAGGACGTGGAGAAAACCGGCCGATAGCCCGATCGGCAGGGCAACGGCAACAAGGCCGGGCAGGCCCCCGAGGTCGGGGCTCTGGCCGAGGGCCCTCAGGATCGCCTGGGCCAGGGCCAGGAGCGCGACCAGGACCAGGGCCTGAAAGGCGACGATCCGTACCGGTGTCAGTTTCTTCATGAGGGGTACCCGTGAACGCGGACGTTTGGAAACAACCGGATAAATCATACCACAATTCAGGGTTGCATGGACGATCAAACGGAGGGGGTGTCACGAAGCTTTCGCGGGGAGGCGGCGGGGCACGCGGTCCGTGCGCCCCGGGAACCGCCGGCGCCGCGCGCGTGAGCCGGCGGTAAATCCTTCGGCTTTTTCCGCTCCCGGAAGGTCACGCCTCCCGCGTCTGTTTCCGGGGAGAGCGCGGCCCTGCTCAGACCGGGACGGGGAGGCTCTCGAGCAGTTCCAGGATGGCGGTCTCGGCCTCCTCGCGCATGTTGTAGATGCGGGAGAACCTCCGCTTGAGGATGACGCGGTGGGACAGGACGGGCACCGCCATGGACTTGACGTCGTCCGGGATGCAGAAGGTCCTCCCCTCCAGCAGGGCGTGGGCCTTGGCCGCCCGGTGCAGGGCCTGGGACCCGCGGGGGCTGATCCCCACGTGGAACGGTTCCCGTTTCCGGGTCTCCGTGACGATGGCCAGGATGTAATCCAGGATGCTCTCGTCCATGGCGGTCCGCTCGATCGCCTCGGAGAGGGCGATCACCTCCTGGGCCTTCATCACGGGCTCCAGGCCGTTCAGGGCGTCCTGGCCCCGCAAGTCCGTCAGGATGCGCTTTTCGTCCTCCACGCCGGGGTACCCGATCCGGATCCGCATGAAGAACCGGTCCATCTGGGACTCCGGGAGGGGAAAGGTGCCGTGGTACTCCACGGGGTTCTCGGTGGCCAGGACCAGGAAAGGCGCCGGGAGGGAGTGGGTCTCGTTGTCCAGCGTGACCCGGCGTTCGTTCATGGCCTCCAGCAGGGCGCTCTGGGTTTTCGGCGTGGCCCGGTTGATCTCGTCGGCCAGGACGATGTTGGCGAAGACGGGGCCCGGCCGGAAGTGGAAGGTCTTCTGGTCGCCGTCGAGGATCGACACCCCGACTATGTCGGAGGGCAGGAGGTCGCTGGTGAACTGGATCCGCTTGAAGGTGCCGTCGATGGAGCGCGCCAGGGCGTGGGCGAGGGTGGTCTTCCCCACGCCGGGAACGTCTTCGATCAGCAAGTGTCCCCCCGACAGGAGGCTGATGATGGCGAGTTCCGCCACGTCGTCCTTGCCGAAGAGGGCCTTGCCGATGTTGTCCTTGAGTTTGCGAATCTGTTCGGTTTCAGTCACTTTCTCCCTCGGTCCTCATGTAACAAGTTTCTTCGATGCATCGGAATCGCAATCGGTATCGCTATCGGTATCGCTATCGGTATCGCAATCGGTATCGCAATCGCTATCGGGGTCGCTGTCGCCATCACGGGAAGGGTCGAGTTCGAATTGCGCTACCGAAAGCGATTGCGACTGCGATTGCGACTGCGATACCGATACCGATTGCGACTGCGATTCCGATACCGATACCGACCCCGATGTGTTCTTTGGGAAGAGACAGGGGGTCAGATGAAAAAATTCAGCACCCTCGCCCCGCCGCCCACCTCGAGGGCGAACTTGAGGGCGCGGGTGATGAAGATCTTCCCGTTGATCACGGCGTCGAGAAGCGTCATCCCCTTGGCCAGCCCCGAGGTGATGGCCGCGGAGTAACTGCACCCGGTGCCGTGGGTCTCCCCTCCGGGGATGCGCTTCTCCGTGAGCAGGGTGAACTCCGAGCCGTCGAAGAACAGGTCGGTGGCGTCGTCGGTGAGGTGCCCCCCCTTGATGAGGATGTTCTTCACTCCCCACCGGTGGATTTCCAGGGCGGCTTCCCGCATCCCCTCGGCGTCGTGGACGTCCTTCCCGGTCAGGGCCCGGGCCTCCTCCAGGTTGGGCGTCACCAGCAACGCCTTCCCGATCAGCCGGCGAAGGGCGTCCCGGGTGTCCTCCAGGACGAGGGAATCCTGGCTGGTGGCCACCATGACGGGGTCCACCACCACCTGGCCGAGCCGGAAGCGGTCGATGCAGTCGATGACGGCCTCCACCGCCTTCCCGTCCGCCAGCATCCCGGTCTTGACCGGCATGGGACCGAGGTCGTCCAGGACCATCTCCACCTGCCGGCGGATGAAGTCCGGCTCCACGGGGAAGATCCCGCCGACCCCCCGGGTGTTCTGGGCCGTCAGGGCGGTGATCGCGGCGCAGCCGTAGACCTCGAAGTTGGTGAAGGTCTTCAGGTCGGCCTGGATGCCCGCCCCGCCGGACGGGTCCGAGCCGGCCACGGTCAGGGCCTTGAAGACCTTCGGCTTGACCAGGATGGAGCGGAACGGTCGCTGTTTGAGCAGGTCGCGGAATTTCTTGCCTTCGGGGTGGTCGTGGTCGTCACGTTTTCGGGCGCGCATCGTATCGCTTCATCCTTTGAAAAAAGGGCGGGCCGGGGGGCCCGCCCTGGGAGGGTGCGGTCGGCCGGCCCCGGGTCGCGGGCCGGCCCTCGCCGCCGGGTCAGTACAGCGGCACCCCGGCGTAGGTCACCAGCCGCTTCCCGTCCGACGTCTCGATGAATGCGTGCGCCGTGAAGATGTTGTTCCCCTCCACCAGCAGCCACGCCATCACCCCGTCCGTCGGGATCGCCGCCGTCACGTCCACGTCCGCCTTCGCGTTCTTCGCCAGCGCCACCGGGTACGTCCCCAGCAGCAGCCCGTCCGCTCCGTACGCTTTCACCGTCGCCGCCATCGGCGCGTCGCTCTTGTTGATCAGCCGCACGTGCGTGCCCCCGGGCTCAACCACCGGGAACACCTGCCGCCCGTACGCCTGCTCCAGCGCCCGCAACCCGTCGAACCGGAACGGCGTCCCCCGCGACAGCACCAGCTCGAAACCCACGATCCGCTCGAACGCCCCCAGCAG